>JBEIJG010000250.1:0-5128 GCA_040380385.1 Phycisphaeraceae bacterium
GTTTCTTGCGGGCCCCTGTCTTCTAGGTCAAGCTCGATGCTCGCGTCCGCATTTATGGCGGACGCGAGCTCGCTTTATGAGGCCTCGCCACCTCTTCCAGTCACTCTTCAAGAAAATTGCGTTTCGCTGGCAAATATGGTGGTGACCGCGAGATCAAATGTCATGATGACATGCTTTGGATGTATCAAAGTATGTCACACGCACACGCCAACATCGACGTGCTCATGATCACGCACCGCCGTGCGCACTACACTCGGCTGACGCTCGAGCGCCTCCTCGCGACCTGCAACGAAAACATGCGTGTGTGGGTTTGGCACAACGGCGACCATCAAGAGACGTTGGACGTCGTGCATGGGTTCCGACAGCATCCCCGGTTCTTTCGGTTCCACCACTGTCCTGAAAATCTCAAACTCCGCGCGCCGACGAATTGGTTGTACTCAGAGTCCAAGGGCGAATTTGTCTCGAAGGTGGACGACGATTGCATGCTTCCGTTCGGCTGGGGGGAGGCGATGCTCAAGGCGATGCAGGATGAGCCGAGATTCGGCATCTTGAGTTGCTGGCACTTTCAAGACGAGGACTTCTGCCTAGAACTCGTCAGCGACAAGTTGCAGCGTTTTGGTCATCACATGGTGCTTCGGAACATGTGGGTCGGAGGCAGCGGTTATCTGATGCGCCGCCGCGTTCTAGAGAACAATGGACTCATTCGCGAACGCGAGTCATTTACGGGCTACTGCAAGCGTGCAGCGCTCGATGGTGAGATCGTCGGTTGGTACTGGCCCCCGCTCCGCCAACAGCATCTCGATGATCCGCGCGAACCCCTCACTGCCATCAAGTCCGATGAGGATCTGAGGAGTGCCCTTCCACTCTCCGCCATCCATGCTGGGGTACGAACAAGAGCCGACTGGATTGCGCATCTCAAGCGTGACGCTCGCGAGATTCAATCCTCTTCGATCGACCCGCGTGATTACTCACGCCCGCGGCGCGTGCTCCGTCGGCTGCTTCGGAGGATCAAGAAGGTCACGGGGCTCGATCCGCACACCTTCTGAGACCCGAGACAGCTCACTGTTTCTGACTCTTCTCGCAGCTCCCGGCTCGTACTCGAGCACGAGCGCCCTCGTACCCTCCATCGCTCCACGTCCGAGAATCGCTCGGATCGCGGTTCCGTTGCATCGCAGCTGACGAGGGCAAACTTGGCTCCCTCGCGGACCGATGAAGCATTTCCTCCCACGAAGGCTATCACCTCAATCGTTCACAATTGCCGATACCTCCATCACCCATGACCCCAGATCGTTCCATCGACATTCTGATGATCACGTACAACCGACCTGCCTACACCAGGTTGGCGTTGGAGCGACTGCTCGCGACCTGCGACGAGTCCATGCGCGTCTGGCTGTGGCATAACGGGAATCACGAGGAAACCCTCGCAGTGACGTCGGAACTCGCGCGCCATCCGCGGGTTCACCGCTTCCACCACTGCCCAGAGAATCTCAAACTTCGAGCTCCAACGAACTGGCTTTTCCGCGAGTCCAAGGGCGCCTTCGTGACCAAAGTCGACGATGACTGCCTGATGCCCGACGGCTGGGCCGACACGCTCCGCAGTGCCATGGACGACGAGCCAAAATTCGGCATCCTCGGCTGTTGGCGATTCCAAGACGAGGACTTCGATCCGAAGATCGCGAACTGGAAAATCCAGTCGTTTGGCAAACACAAAGTGCTTCGCAACATGTGGGTTGAGGGAAGCGGTTACCTGATGCGCCGCGCATGCGTGGACTTTGCGGGTGAGATTGGACCGAAGGACACCTTCACCTCGTACTGCGTGAAGGTTGGATGTGGCGGTTGGATCAACGGCTGGTATTGGCCCCCGCTTCATCAACCGCACCTCGATGATCCGCGCGAGCCGCTGAGCGCAATTCGCTCGGATGAAGATCTCCGCTCCAATCTGCCGCTCTCCGCGATCAACTCCGGGATCCGTACGCGTGACGAGTGGATCTCTCGACTCCGTCGCAGTGCGCGCGAAGTCCAAATCGCACCAATTCACCCTTCCTACTACGCTCCCTGGCGTCGAACCCTTCGGAAAGGGCTCATCCGCGCCAAGCGTGCGCTGGGTATCGATCGCCACGCGTACTAATCTCGGGATTGGCCACGACGAACATCGGAGTCCGACACGTGAGAATTGCCACGATCAAGGCCGTCACCGAGGCGCAACTCTGTACCGGTTGCGGCGCATGCGCATCGATCGCGCCCGAGCGCTATCGCATGGCGGATGTGACGGACCACGGGCGACGACCGATTCCCTGCTCCGCGACACGTGAAGATCACGTCGAGCGCGAATTGCTCGAAGTCTGCCCTGGCGTCACGCTCCATCATGACGAAAAAACTTGGAGCGAAGGCTACGACCGGGAGCAGGCCGCGGGATGGGGGCCGATTCTCGAGGTCTGGAAGGGTCACGCCGTCGAGGAGCAGACTCGATGGGAAGCCTCGAGTGGTGGTATTGCGACAGCGATCGCACTCCATGCAGTCCGCTCGAAGCACGCGCACGGAGTACTGCACATTCGCTCGCGCCGCGGACGCGCATGGCTCAACGAAACCGTCTTGAGCACGACTGAGGCCGATGTACGCGCCGCGACGGGATCGCGCTACGCACCTGCGAGCCCGGTTGAGTCACTGCATCTCGTTCGAGACGCAGCGACGCCGACTGTCTTCATCGGCAAACCATGCGACGTCGCCGCTGTGCACAACATCGCGCGAAAGGATCGCACCATCAACGAGAAAGTCGCGCTCACCGTCGCAATCTTTTGCGCGGGTACGCCAACTTGGCGCGGAACACTTGAGATGCTCCGCGCGATGGGATTCGATGATCCTGAAAGTGTCGAGTACCTCCGCTACCGCGGGCACGGATGGCCCGGACATGCCGCCGCACGCGGCAAGATCCAAGGTCGCGAAACCGAAGTGAAGTTCACCTACGACGAGAGTTGGAATCGCATCCTTTCGCGTCATCGTCAGTGGCGATGCCAGATTTGTCCCGATCACACCGGCGAGTTCGCCGACATCTCCGTCGGAGATCCTTGGTACGAGCCGCCGAAAGAGGGCGCCTCGGGCGAGAGCCTCATCGTGGTGCGCACCGAACGTGGTGCCCGTTGGGTTGAGGAGATGCGCGCGCTTGGCGTGCTTCGGATTGAGCGCGTCGCGAACGATGTCGTTGCGAGAAGCCAACCGAATCTCATGCGCGTACGTGGCGCCGTCTGGGGACGCTTGCTCGCATTGCGTCTGGCGGGTGCTGGCGTCCCAAACTTCCGCGGCCTCCCAACCTTCCGCTTCTGGCTCCGCGAGATTGACATGCGCGCAAAGCTGCAATCGATCTTCGGCACCCTCCGGCGTATCGGTTCGCGGGGGCTCCGGAAGCCTGCGACGATGGTGCCCATGGCCGAATCCGGCGGCGACGCGACGAATGTAAATCCGCGCTGACGCCGGAAGTTCGACCTTGCGTCGTTGCGCCTGAGCGAAGATCTTTCGAGCCCATGGCTGAGAGCGCACCCACGCATCCCCAACGCGCTTCCGAACCACACGCACCCAACCTCGGACGTGCGCTTCGCTACGCACTCTTCCATTTGCGCGAGTCGCAAGCACCCACGATGGCTGCGAATCTCGCATTTCGAACGCTCTTCGGTCTGCTGCCCGTGCTCGTCGTCGCGACGATCGTCACGCGCGCACTGCTCGGCGACGGCTTCGATGACCTCGTCATCCACGCGACGGAAACACTCGGACTCGACGATGTGGCAATCGCCGGCTCCGACGAAGCGTCGCGCGTACCGCTCGGCGCGTGGCTTCAGTCACTCGCGAAAGAGGCAGCGGCAATTGATCTCTCTGCGATCGGGCTCGTCGGCGCGCTCGCAGTGCTCTTCTCTGCGATTTGGACCATGGTCGCGATCGAGTCGAGCTTCAATGCGATTTACCGCGCACCAAGCGGACGTCCATTTGTGCGCCGCGTGCTCATCTACTGGTTCGTCATCACCGCGGGCCCCGTACTCTTCGCGGCGATCCCGCTGGCGCTCAAAACTGCGTCCGGTGCTCTCGGCGCGGACAGTGTCCTCTCGCAGGCTTTCGCGTGGACATTTTCGATGGTCGGGGGCTTCGTCTCACTTTGGCTCCTGCTGTCAGCGGCCTACGCGACTGTCCCGAATGCGAAGGTCGACCTCCGCAGCGCCATCATCGGTGCGTTTGTCGCAGCGCTCTTGGTTGAGATCGGAAAGCGATTCCTCGGCGCGTCACTTGCAGGCAGCTTCTCTGCAAGTCGGCTCTACGGCTCGCTCGGCCTTGTCCCGCTTTTCATGCTGTGGATTTACGTCATGTGGCTTGTAGTCCTCTTCGGACTGCAATTCGCGGCGATCCTCCAAGGACTGTCGCGCGACGGTCGACTGCTCGCGAGCAGCGTTGGCGTTTCGGATGTCTTCGAGCCAGCAGAGGCGATCGGCTGTTTCGAGGCGATTTGCGAGCGCTTCCGCAACGGGAAAGGCGCATCGACCGACACGTTGGTGCGTTCCTGCGCGGTTTCACCTTCGAATGCGCGAAGGCTGCTTGCGGGATTTGAGAAGGCTGGCCTCGCGCATCGCATCGACGGCGACGAACGTCGTTTCGCGCCTTCGCGTCCACCAGAAACGATTCTGCAACGCGACGTTCTTCGCGTTGGATTCGCCGTGAGCGATGGTGGGACCGAATGTCACTCCGCCGACACCATCGCCATGCTGCGCGAGGCGCAACTCGCGCGACTTGGTGAGCGCTCGTTTGCGAACGCGACTTCAAACACAGGACAATAAGCCCAAAAGAAATCGGCGAGGATGACCTCGCCGATTTCGAGTTGTTGTTGACCTGTGCTACCGATCTGTCCATTCGGGAGCGCCGCTCTTCGCACGACACGCGAAACTCATGCGAAGAACGCGCGACCATAGGCGACTTGCTCGCTCACTGCGGGCACTGGCCCCACGCCGCGAGCAGCAGAGAAAGATCCGCCGCATCCACGAATCCGTCTCCATTGATATCCGCGCCACCCGATGGGTCTCCCCATGTCGCGAGAAGGAGCGACAAATCGGAAGCGGTCACGAAGCTGTCTCCGTCGATATCGGCTGGACAA
>JBEIJG010000251.1:0-5128 GCA_040380385.1 Phycisphaeraceae bacterium
AACGACGTTCGCGCCGGTTCTCAACAGCACCTACGCCGACGCGATGTGGACGAAGGACTTCGGCCTCGCGCAGTCGATGTCGTACATGTTCGTGCGTTGGCTCTACGAACAAGGCGGGATGAATCTCTTGCGCTTCGCAAAGGTCACGGCACCCACCGATCCGTGGCAAGAACGCTTCAAGCGAGTCTACGGATCAAGTATCTCGTCGGCGGCCGCTGCTGCATCGAAGTGGTTCTACACGAATGACTGATGAGAGCGAGGAACGAATCGCCCCGTAAAGGCATCAGCAAAGACATCAGCAAAAGCAGCGACGAAAGCAGCGTCGAAGCGGCGGACGGAAGCGGCGAGAAAACGCTGAAGTAACGTAGCGCGCTTACTGCACGCGGCCGTCGGCGATACGCACTTGTCGTTGCGCGCGCGCAGCGATTGAAGCGTCGTGCGTCACCATCACCATCGTGAGGCCCGCGGCGTGGCGCTCGGCAAGGAGATCGAGAATCCCCGCGCCGGTCTTCGCATCGAGATTGCCCGTGGGTTCGTCGGCGAGCAGCATGCGCGGTCCGTTGACCAACGCACGCGCGATCGCCACGCGTTGACGCTCGCCGCCCGAGAGTTCGGCAGGGCGGTGGAGCAATCGATGCCCAAGCCCGCAGGTTTTGAGGAGTTCGGCGGTGCGATCGCCAAGCGCGCCTTTCTCGGCAAACCAGCGCCAACGAGAGAGTCCCACGAGCGCGGGCAACATCGCGTTCTCGAGGACGTTCAACTCTGGCAGCAAGTGGTAGAACTGGAAGACGAAACCGACGTCGCGGTTGCGATAGCGATTCTCGCGCGCCGCTCCGAGTGCGCGAATGTCTTCGCCGCCGAAGCGAATCGCACCCGAGTCGGCATCCGCGCGGTCGAGTCCACCGAGGAGATGAAGCAGCGTGCTCTTGCCGCTCCCTGAACTACCGACGATTGAAACCCATTCACCTTCATGCACATCGATCGATGCGTCGCGCAGGACGGGCACCGAGATTTTCCCGAGGCGATACGTCTTCCGCACGTTTTGCGCGGAGATCAGTGGAAGGGTCGCTTGCGGAGGTGCGTGCATCACTCGTACCTCAAGCTTTGAACGGGGTCGGTGTCGGCGGCGCGTCCTGCGGGAATCGCTGCTCCGATCACACTGAAGATGGTTCCGCCGAGAGCCGTCGTCCACGCAGTGTGGAAATCAATCGTGCTCGGAATGCGGCTGAAGTAGTAGACGCTTGGATCCCAAATGACGTGGCCTTCGTGATGCCAGAGCACGATGGCGATCGCGACCAGCGCCAGCGTGCCGAAACCCCACAGCACCGTTTGGAGCGCCGACGCGCGCATGATGCCGCGCACGATCATCAAGAGGCCGACCGCAACGATCACCCAAGCACCAATGCGAAGCCACATCGGTGCGGGAGTTCCGAGGAGATCGTGGATGTCGTTGATGCGCGCGACGATGGTCCAGGCCAGGAAGACGCCGACGATCGATCCGACGACGCCGATGAGGAGGCCGTAGCGGAGGAAGATCCAGAGGACGCCGGTCCGTGACGCGCCCACGGCGCGCAGAATGCCGATGTCGCGCGTCTTTTCTTGCACGATCGACCAGAAGATCGCGAGGACGAGCGCCGCGCACACAACGTAGACGATCGAAAAGAGTGTGCGCATGAGTTCGCGCTCTTTCTCGACGGGGCCGATCAAGTCGGAGAGTCGCTCTTCCCAGGTCGCAACGATCACACGCGCCGGAGGCTTCACCATGTTGGCGCGATTCTCCATCGCCTTCGTGTAGAAGTTGCCGTACGCGCGCTCAACCGCTTCGCGCAGGGTGCGGGGGTCGACACCGCGCTTCGCCTTGACGACGATGGTCGTCGCGCGCGCCGGTGTCGTGCCGATGACTTTCGGTCGACCGTTGTCGTCGAACTCTGTCTTCGACGTGAGTTCCGCTTCATCGAGCATGAGCATGCGCTGCACGTCTGCGAGTGGCGCGAGGACACGCTGCGCATCGATCTGATAGACGCCCGATTGAAACTCGTTTACGACTGCAAAGGAAGACTTCTTCTCGCCGACGATCCTGCCCGACTCTGAAACCGGCACGAGCGTGAGGAGCACGTTGCCGACATTCGGCATGAAGTAGCCGGGATCTTGTTGTCCGAGCTGGTTTTCCGTGCGATACGAACCGTCCTTCGTACGGCGATTGAACGGCGAAATCTCGATGCCGAGCACGATGCCTGGATTTCCAAACGAGTCGCGCAGCGACATGCCGTCGTTCTCGCGCTGATACTCACTTTCAAGTCGAGGGTCATCGGGGCCGAGCGACTTCGCTTCTTGCTCGGTTGGCGTGCGCCAATAGAGCTTCGATCGATAATCGGTCACGCGATCGAAACTCTCGGGATCGATGCCCCAAACTTGCACGGTTTCAATGCGCTTGCCGCCATCACCTGTGCCGTAAGGCATTTGAAGAAGGCCGTAGCTTTCGACGAGCGCGCTCGCGGCCTCCGCTTCGGGCAGCGCTTCGATTTCGCGAATGAAGTCTTGGTAGTACGGAATGCCCACGATGTCGCGCGTGACGACCACATCACCGATGAGCGTCTTTCCAGAGCTCCGCACCATGTCGAGGAAGCCCGACATCACGCTGACGACGACGATCACGAGGGCAACACACAGTGCGACCGCAGCCACCGCGAGAAACGGAATGATGCGCGATGTGAGGTAGCGGTTCGCGAGGAGCGGTGCGTACATGGCCAAAGTTCAGAGGCGAAGTCGAGAGGGTAGCAGCGTGCGCAGCGCGCGGTGCGTGTTACGGAGAGTCGTTCACGCGGAAGAGGTTGTTTCGCGTTCGCGCGGTTGTTTGGTCGCGCGCATGCGCGGCTCGAGAATGTACTCGCGACCACCCCAACGAATGGGCACGCGGCGCGTCAGCATGCGCGCGCCACTTGCGAGCCATGTTGCAACGCGGAATGCTGCGATCGGATGCGCGACAGCCCACAGGATTGGCGCACGTTGTCGAGCGTAGATGACGGAAACAACGGCGAGCGCGAGGCCGAGCGAACCGATTCCGGCGAGGAAGAGCGTCCACGGTTCTTCGCCGCCGCGCGCGAGGCCGATTGCACCGACCGCCGCTGCAGTCGCTGCAGAGACTGGAAGAATCACCGAAAGAAAGAGGAGTTCCGCAGCCGCCACCATCAGTCGTTGCGGCCGACGGTTGCAACACTCGATAAAGATGCGCGTCCAACCACTGCGCATGGTGGCTGCGCTCTCGTACATCGAGACTTCCATGCGCTCTGATGCGTCGACCACGCCCAAACGCGCGCCTTTGCGATCAAGGCGCCACGCGAAGAAGAGGTCCTCAAGCAGCGCGTCCTTGACGAGTTCATGCCCACCGACCGCGAGGTACTCGTCGCGCCGAAAGAGCAGGAATTGGCCGTTCGCGAATGGCCAGCGGTTGACGTCGCGATTTGCTTTGTCGAGCGGGAAAATCCGGAAGAGCACCAGCGCGGCGACAGGCTGCAGGAGACGTTCGAATGAGCGGCGGAAGGTGAGTCGTCCGACTGCCGACAAGAGCGCGGTTTTGCGTTCAGTCGCGATGGCCAACATGGCATCAAGCATGTTTGGCTCAAAGCGGCAGTCCGCATCGGTAAAGAGAATCCACTCGCCCTTCGCAGTTGCGGCACCGACACGACACGCGTTGCACTTTCCCGCCCAATCTGCTGGGCAGTCGTGGTTCTCGATGAATCCGATGCGCGAGTCGCCGGCGGCGGCCGACACGAGTAACTCGCGCGTGCGGTCGGTGCAGCGGTCGAGGACGTAGATCACTTCGAAGTTTCGAAATGATTGGCGTCGAAGCGTACGGACGCTCTCTTCAATGACCCGTGCCTCGTTGTGCGCGGGGATCACAATCGAGAGGAGGCCCGAGGCTGGCGGCAGTTGGTCGCCGTCCGCGACGCGGGGAATTCCATGTTCCGCGAGTTGAAGGCGAACGAAAACAATGCACGCGACGACCGCGAGGAGAACGCACGGAAAAAGCAGCAAGATGCCCAACAGCGACACGCGCGCATCCTAACGCAGTGCTGCAAGCGCGGTGCGTGTCGCGAGGTTGCAGTCGTGCTTTCCTCCAGCGATCGAAACGAACCGTACACTGCGCCCCCCATGCGGATCCTCCTGACCAACGACGACGGCATTCACGCACCCGGTATCGAAGCGCTCCATCGGGCGATCCGCGATTTGGGCGAAGTTGTGACGGTTGCACCCGCCGATGTACAGAGCGCGACGAGTCACGGCATCACCTTTCACACGCCGCTCATGATCGAGGAAGTCGCGCCCAACGAGTCGATGCGTGGGTACGCGGTCGATGGGCGACCGGCCGACTGCGTGAAGCTCGGGTTGCGGCGGCTGTGGCCGGATCTCTTCGGCGCGGGCACGCGACCGGATGTCGTGATTTCGGGCATGAACTCGGGTGCGAACGTCGGAATCAACGTGATCTATTCGGGCACGGTGGGCGCTGCGGTCGAAGCAGCGTTTCTTGGTGTTCCGGCGATTGCGGTGAGCCTCCACATGGGTGGCGGTGCGCCGCACTGGCGCCGTGCCGCGGAAATCGCGCGACACGCGATCGACGAGGTGTTGAAGCACAAGATCGATCCGCACAACGTCATCAACATCAACGTGCCGCGCACGCATGCGGCCGACACGCCGATGCCAAAGATCAAGGTGGTCACGATGAACACCGCCGCGGGCATCGACAATTACGAGCGCCGCGTCGCACCGGACGGCCGTCCGTACTACTGGCCAAATGGGAACGGCATGGAGTTCTTCCACACGAAGGAAGGAACCGATGTTGAAGCGCTGCATGAGCGATTCATCACGGTGACGCCGCTCCAGTATGACCTCACCGATTACCACCGCATCGATGAGTGGCGCCGCCGCTTGGCGTAATGCATGTTGGCGTGATGCATGTTGGCGTGATGCGCGGCGGCAGTTGCGAGCGCGTGTTTCTTTCGCGGTCGCCGCTGCAGCGGCTCCCTTTGGCGTGAATCACGCCAAAGCGAGCGAAAGCGGGCACCTGAAGCGGAGCTTCGGCAGCGCTCCAAAGCGCATCTCAGCCCCCGAGGATTCACTCCGAGGGGAG
>JBEIJG010000252.1:0-5118 GCA_040380385.1 Phycisphaeraceae bacterium
GGATTCACGGCTCTCGTGCTCAGCGAGCGCTGCAGCATTGGCGGCGGCGGTGCGCACAGCGTCGTAACGCGAATCGAGCGCTTCGATGTGGCTGTTGTACTCAGCCGCTGGGAAGACGCTCTTCTCGCGGAGCATCGCCTGCTTTGCCTGCAGGAGCGTGCGCTCCGCGTCGGCGAATGAGCCCGAGATCGCAAATTCATCGGCACGCTTCATCGATGCTTCGAGCTGCACGACCGCGCGCTGCTTGCGGATCTCGAGATCGGCACCAACGTCGTTGATGAGCGAGCCCTGATCGAGCGCCGCTTGTGCGCGCTGCATCTGCTTCATCGCTTCTGCGTCGCCAGGAACAGCGGTCTGGAGGGTCGACCAAAGATCGATCGCCTTCTTCCACTCGCTGCGAGCCATCGCTTCGCGCGCGGCGGTGCGCATCGAGTCGATCTCGGCAGCCGAAGGGCCCGACTGCGCGACGGGGACTTCCGTGACCGGTGCTGCAGGCGCGGGTTCCGCCGCTGGTTCTGCTGCTGGCGCCGGCTCAGTCGCCGGCGGCGGCTCTGGAGGAGCATCCTGCGCGAGCGTGGAGTTGGTCCAAGCCGAAGTTCCGACGAGTGCGACCGCGATGAAACCGACGGCGGTCCGAGTGAAGAGCGGACCACTCTGCGTCGAGATGAAGGTCGCCTCGTTCTGCTTGCTGCGCTGCATTCTTTGGGACTCCTGAAGTGCCTGTGAAAAGCACATTTCTCCTGAACGGTCTTCTAAACCGGGATACTCCAACTCTCTGCAACCGCGTCGAGAAGATGTTCGCAAGGAATGTGCCGCGCTCTGAGTGCGGGCTCCTGGGACGCATCTTCGCCACGTGGGCAGCCACGACCGTCGGCGTACCGCCGGGCGTAGATCGGGGAAGGTACCCCCCCGCCCCTTTCGCCGCAACTCGGGACCGCGTGAACAGCGGGGGAAGACGACCGTCGTCTGCGAACCGAGTCTCGTCAAACCGGAAACGTCGGTAAATCTCGACAAAGCGCGAGCGACTCGCAAGGCTTCATCGGGGAAAACAGGACCCACGCGCGCGTTCGAGTACGTCAGCCCGCTGTGGAAAACCTGTTTGAATGACGAGCCGTCGGGAGAGGACCGGCAAGCCCTCGTGGCCAAGACGCAACCCAAACTCGGTCAGATCGCTGCCAGCGCCGCTTGGGCGCGTTCCATCTCGGCTGCGCCAACCGGACGACGTGACGTCATCATTTCGACGAAAACGTCGAAGAGATACGCGGAATCGTGCGGTCCAGGGCTCGCTTCAGGGTGGTACTGCACGCTGAAAATCGGCTTTGCCGTGTGACGGAAGCCCGCGAGCGTTCCGTCGTTGAGGTGGACGTGCGTCGGTTCGCCGCCCACGGCGCGGAGGCTTTTCTCATCGACGCAGAAACCGTGATTCTGGCTCGTGATTTCCACGCGGCCCGTCAGGAGATTGCGCACTGGCTGGTTTGCGCCGCGGTGGCCAAACTTCAGCTTCCACGTCGTGGCACCAAGCGCAAGCGCGAGCAACTGGTGGCCGAGGCAAATGCCGAAGGTCGGAATCTCGCCGGCAACTTCGCGAAGCGTCCGGATGACCGTTTCAACGACCGACGGGTCGCCGGGGCCATTCGAGATGAAGAGACCGTCGGGCCTCAGGGCGCGAATTTCGGCCGCGGTTGCCGTGTGAGGCAGGAAATGGACGTCGCAATTGCGTTCAACGAGGTGTCGGTAGATGTTCCGCTTCGCACCGCAATCGATCGCGACGACTTGGAACCGCGCTCCCGGCGCACGACCTGCGGGGGTTGGCTTCGTTTCGACGAAAAGGCCGCCGCGCGGCGCCCATTCACCAAGTGCCTCTTCGAATCGACCGCTGCAGCGCGGAGAGACTTGCGCCGCGAGATTTGCGCCAGCCATCGAGGGGATCGCGCGGGCGCGGGCGACGAGTTCGACGTCGCTTGCCGTCGCCAGTGGCACGGAGGAAATGATGCCACGCATCGCGCCGCCCATGCGGAGGCGACGCACGAGCGCGCGCGTATCAATGCCGTGAATCGCGGGAACACCCGCCTCCTCGAGCCAGTCGGAGAGCGTGCGCACCGATCGCTGATTCGACGCGACTTGCGAGAGTTCGCGGACAACAAAGCCCGCGACGCACGGCCTCGCGCTCTCAATATCTTCGGCGGCGACGCCGTAATTCCCCATTTCGGTCGCGGTCATGGTGAGGATCTGCCCGGTGTACGAGAGATCCGTCAGCGCCTCTTGGTAGCCGCACATGGCGGTGTTAAAGACGACTTCGCCTGCCCCTTCCATGCCAACGCCATCGACCTCGCGGAGTGAGCCGCCGAAAGCGCGTCCGTGGAAGACCGTCCCGTCCTCGAGGGCGAGGCGTGCCAATTTCGAAGTCTGCATGGGGCCGAGAGTGTAGCCGAAGGTATCTTCAGGTTCCGTGTCCTTGCGCGCGATTCTCATCCTCGGCGGACTGACGGCTGCGACGGCGGGCTTCATGCTCTCGCCACTTGCGCGCGCGGCGCGCGATGCACAGGTGCCGACAACCGCGTCGACAACCACGACGACAACCACGACGACGCTTGCGGCTCTCGCGCGCGGCGAGAACTCCGTCCACGAGAACTCCGTCCAGGGGAGCGTCGACTTTAATCGCGACGTCCGTCCGATCCTCTCCGACCGATGCTTCGGCTGCCACGGCCCCGATGCGGAACATGGCCGCCGCGCTGGACTTCGGCTCGATACCGAGGAGGGATCGCGTGCCACACTTCCGTCCGGCGCACGCGCGATCGTGCCGGGCGACCTCGATGCAAGTGAGGCGGTCGAGCGGATCTTGTCGGACGATCCCGACGACGTCATGCCGCCGCCCGAGTTGAAGCGGCCGCTCACCGAGGCCGAGCGCGACATTTTGGTGCGTTGGATCGCGGAAGGAGCGAAGTACGCGCCGCACTGGGCGTTTGTCGCGCCGAAGGCGCCCGCCCGCGTTGCTTCCCCGGCAGTGCCCGCTTCTGGCTCGGAGCAAACCCAAACAACCTGGCCGCGCGACCCGTTCGACGGACTCATGCTTGAGCGCATGACCGCCGCAGGGCTCGCGCCTGAGCCGGAAGCCGACCGCGCCACACTCCTGCGTCGCGCGTCACTTGCGCTGACTGGGCTCCCACCGACGCCTGAAGAGGTCGACGCGTTCGTCGCCGATACGTTGCCCGACGCGTACGAACGCCGCGTCGACGCGATGCTCGCGACCCCACGCGCCGCCGAACATCGCGCGACCGTGTGGCTTGATCTCGCGCGCTTTGCAGACACCTTCGGCTACCAATCCGACGGCGACTCGTTCACATGGCCGTGGCGCGATTGGCTGCTCGACGCGCTCGAGAGCAACATGCCGTACGACGCATTCGCGAGTGCGATGCTCGCGGGTGATCTCTTGCCCGCCGCGTCGCACCGAGAGAAGCAGGCGTTTGCGGTCGCGAGCGCATTCAACCGGCTCCATCGCATGACGGAAGAAGGCGGCTCGATTTCCGAGGAATTCCGCCAAGAAGCGATCGCTGATCGCGTGTCGACCTTTGGCACGACCTTCCTCGGGCTCACGCTCGAGTGCGCCCGCTGCCACGATCACAAGTACGACCCAATTCCAACGCGCGAGTTCTACGGGCTTGCCGCGATGTTCGGCTCGATCGACGAGAACGGCTTGAAGTCGTACGCGCACGCGTTCAGCGCACCGCCGCCGTTTGTGCGGCTTGCAAGCGACGAAGCCGCGCAGCGCACGAATGAACTTCGCGCAGCGATGCTCGATGCAGAGCGCGCGTACTTGTCTAGAGAAGAGAACGCCGCGCGTGAGATCGGCGCGGATCACGCGCGCAGCGCACGGGTCGTCGAACTTCCAACACCCGCGGCGAAGTACGCGTTTGATGCACTTGAGAACGGTCGCACGCCCAACGCCATCGACGCCGCCGCGCCTGCAACCACCGATCGCGGCCGCCCCGAGCAACTCGGCCAAATCGCGCTTGGGGATGGGAAACTCGGCCGCGCGCTTTCCTTCGATGGCGACGGCGGCGTGTCGCTCGCAGGTCTGGCGGGATTCACGCGACACGACCCCGTGAGTTTCGCGTTCTGGATCAAGCCAAGTGAGCGCAACGCGCGCGCTGCACTCTTGCATACCGCGGGCTTTTACACGAATGACGCCGACGGATCTGGCCTTGAACTCTTGATCGCCGAGGGTCGTCTTCGTTGGAGCGTCATTCATCTTTGGCCAGGAAGCGCCGCCAGTGTTGAGATGGAAGAAGAACTTCCTGTTGGTACGTGGACGCATGTCGTTGCGACGTACGACGGACTCTCACGCGCCGAAGGCTTGCAGCTCTTCGTAAACGGACGAAGTGCGCGTGCGAAGATCGTCCGCAATGCGCTCGAAGGGAACATTGCAGGCGCCACGATCGAAGTTGGTTCGCGCTCGCGCGATGCAGGTTTCCGCGGCGGAATGATCGATGAACTCGCGGTGTGGCGCACTGCGCTTTCACCAGCAGAAGCCGCTCTTGCGGCTGGTGTTTCGCCCGATGTATCCGCGTCTCTTGCGCATCTCCTATCACGCGCGACCGCGGAAGAAACTGCATCGCTGCGCGCCACAAAGCGCGCACTCGCCGCGCATCTCGAAACACTTCCTGCATTCATGACGATGCGCGATTCGCCGTTTGCGCCGCGGACATTTGTCTTGAAACGCGGCGCGTACGACCAACCAGATCGTTCGCAAGAAGTCACTGCAGGTGCGATTCAAGCGGTTTTTCCGCGGGAATTCTCGCAGAACGCAACACGGCTTGAACTCGCGCAGTGGCTTGTCGATCCAGCAAACCCGCTTGCGGCGCGTGTCGAAGTCAATCGACTGTGGACACAAGTGTTTGGTCGCGGCCTCGTTGAAACGGCGGAGAATTTCGGAGTCAACGGCGCCGCGCCAACGCACCCAGAAGTGCTTGATTTTCTGGCGCATGATTTCGCGCGCGGCACGCCGCAAAGCGCTGCATGGGATACGCGCGCACTCTTGCGTCGACTTGTCTTGAGTGCCACGTTTCGACAGAGCTCTGCAACGAGCGATGCAAAGCGCGTACGCGATTCACGCAACGA
>JBEIJG010000253.1:0-5111 GCA_040380385.1 Phycisphaeraceae bacterium
CCGCGAGGTAGGACCCCATCACCGACGGATCGTTCGCCTTCGAAGTCGGAGCGATGCCGTACACGGGCTCGCAGTACGGCCCTTCGTGGGCCTTGCGATTCACGCCGGTCAGGGTGACAAGGGTTCCCGGCTCGAGCTTCTCGTCGATCCAAGCATGGTGCGATCCGGTGAACGTGTTGTAGCTCACCGTTGTGCCGAAGACGGAGATGCCACCCGCGGATGTCCCGTTGTTCTTGAAGCTGATCAGCGTTCCATCGGGGAAGGTCCGGTTGAAGAAGGTGTTTCCACCAGAGGGCGTATTGACCTCGAGGCCGCCATTGGTGAGGACGATGTCCGCTCCCTCGCTCATCAGGATGAAGCCATCGGTGCCGATGTCGAGCCGCGGCTGGGTGCCGTTGATCCAGAGACTGTCGAAGACGGTCAGGACGGCGGCACCCGTCGGTGCGGTGCCGATACCGGTGCGGCCGATCCCTTGCGGGCAGATGGCGACGTTGCCACCGTCATTGTTGAGGGTCAGCGTTGAAGCGGCGCCGTTGCTGCGCGCCATGATCTCGTTGTTGTCGAGGGAGAGATTCAGGTTGTTCGTCGCGCCGAGCACGAGGAAGCCGCCACCGCCTAGGCCGGAGTCGGTGCCCCCGTCGACGTGGAGTTTCGCCGCTGGAAGCGTCGTTCCGATGCCGACCTCGCCCGCAGAGTCGATCGACATCTCCGTCGCGCCGTTCACGGCGAAGGCCAGCGGATTGGCGAGGAGGCCTCGTGTGGAGAAGATCGAGGCTGCCGGAGTTGCGGCTCCATCGGAGAAGTCGAGCGAGCCGACGACGTTCGCCGTGAGGCCGCTCGCCCCCGCTCCCTGCAGCGTCAGCGTCGAGGTGCCCGAGGTCGCATCGCTCAGGAGCCGCAGGCTCGCGTTGTCGTTCACGATGTCGAGATCCGCCGTGGGTGCGGTGACGCCGATACCGACGCGACCGCCGGAATACGAGATCGCGGTACCGTTGGTTGCCCACGGAGCGAGCGACCGAATGGCGTAGGGAACGGTGTTGACCGCCTGTCGCGGCGAGAGCGTGTCGAAGGTCGTGCAGTTGCCGGCAGCCGTCTGCGCGCCGATCTCAAGCCAGCGATCCGCGCCGTCGAAAGGCGTCGCGCCGAAGTCGAGGTTCACCGTGAAGACGCCGTCGACCACGGTCACGTCGCAGGCGGTCAGCGTGGAGCCGACCTGCGTGCCGCCGCTTGCCGCGTTGAACAGCCGGAAGCGGAACGAGGCGAGACCGTTGTACGGACCACCCGCGTTCGCAAGCTTGCCCTGATAGGTGAACGCCGTGCCTGCCGGAAGCGGCGCTGCGGTGGCCTCGCGGACGAGCGAAGCGGGAAGGATGACTGCGCCGAGCATAAGGCCGGCGCAGGCGACGAAGGTGTGGGATCGAGGCATGATGGGCTTTCTCCAATGAGTAAACATGGTTCCGCTGCTCGCGGACAAACTGAGGAGCGCCCCAAGACTCGACGCAGGTCTGTCCTGAAGCAAAGAACAGGACAAACGATGGGTGAACCTACCCCAGGAACGACAGAAACCAAGAGATTCAGGTGATCGACGTTTGAGATATGCGTGCGCCTGAATCGCGACTTGAGGAGGCTTTGAGCGCGCGTCGGTCATAAGCCTCTCTACTACAGAGTCTTGTGTTGTTGCTTCGACGTCACTCCTGATCAGCGCTCCCGGCGAGTGAGCGGAGCAGCGCGTGCGCGGGATCAGCCATTTGCTTGCCACGCACGGTGATGGTGTCGCGGCCATCGAAGAGCGGAAGCAGTTGCTGCGCGAACGCGGCGCGCGCGGGTCGCTTCACCGTATCGACCCACATCTTGAGGAGCGCGGCGAAGCGGTCGGCCTCGCGCTTCGCTTCTTGCGGCGCCGCACGACCTCCCGCACGACCGGCCGCGCTCGACCGCGCGGGCGAGGAGAGATACGCCTCGGTCGCCGCACGCACGCGTGCCTCGAACTCGGCGTCGCCACCGATACCGCGCCACGTGCGTGCGAGGAGTTTTGCATCGTCGCACTGCTGACGTTCGAGTTCGTTGAGCAGTGCACGATTTGCGTCGGCTCCTTTCGGCGCGGGCAGTGCGGAGATCCGCGCGTGTGCGAGATCGCGCAGGGTGCTTCGGTAGAGCGGGGGAACACTTGCTGCAGGCAATGCATCAAGTGTGCGCGATGCGATGTCTGCGAGCGCAAGTGCGGTTTCCGGTGCACTCGCTGCGCGCACGGCACCGTCGTACACCACGAGTGAGAATGGATTGCGTGCGAGTCCCGCTTCCGCGAATGCTGTCGCCGTCGCCGCACGCTCGGCTTCGGGAAGCGCGTCGAATATGCGGCGCATCGCGAGCGTTTCGAGGAACGATGTTGGCGCTTCCTCACGGTTGTAATTCACAGCCCACGCGATCGACTGGTGATACACCATCGGCTTTCTTCCGCCGATATCGTCGTAGTTCCAGCCCGCATGCACGGTGGTCACCTCGTCGCCGCCCGTCGCGTACTGCCCGCCCTTACAGCGGAATTCGCCTGTCTTTGCGTCGTGCTCCATGAACACGATCGCGCAGTGGCCGGGCTGCCCGGCGGTCGAAGCGGGTTGGCCGACGATGCGGTGTGTGCGCGCACCGATGTTTCCCATCGTGCCGCAGACGCCGCCATCTTTCCACATCATCTGTATCGAGCCGTAGTTGAACGCAAGGGGCGCCACGCGTCGCGCGGACTGCATGTCGAATTGCTGCGCGATTCCGCCGATGTACTCGCCATACGTTCGGAAATCGCCCTCGTCGCGGAACTTCGTCCAGATCTCCTCGCGCTCGCGCAGCGGTTGGTCGTCGGCTGCGAGCATGACGAGGACTGGCCACGGCGCGTTGAGTGGAAATCGCGGCCATTTGCGCGCATCGCGCGTCGCGTCGTCGAACGCGTGACGATCGTTGCGAATGAACCACGCCATCGACTCAGCTGCGGTCGGCGCGCGATCGCGTTCCGCGGGCATGCGGCCTTTCGCGCGATACGCGTCGTGGAAAATCTCGTGCGCAGCCTTGATTCTCGCGCGCAGATCTTTGTCGGCGATTGCCTCTTCGGAGTACCAGTGAACGGCGCGATCTCCGCAGTCGATCTTGACGTCGGGGTGGCCATGCGCCGCCATGTACGCGTTGAATTCTTCCTGCAGCGCACGCGAGGCGATCACGTCGGCGGCAACAGGCTTGCGCAGTTCCTTCTTCATCACGGTCACCGCTTTTCCTTGCGGCTTCGCGATGCCCTTCTCGTCATACTCGAGTGGCGGGAGTTCTTTCACGCGGATCTCCGCTTCGATTTCCGCGTGATCCTCGAGGAAATTGATGATGTGATCGTTCGCGTCAAGCGTGCGCGCAGTGTCCGGCGAAGAGTTCCGCAAAGAGTGCTTCGTGTTGACGGGTACGCGCGGATCGCTCGGAATCACGAGCGAAAGTGGAGCGCGCGGCGTGATGTCAGGTAGCGTTGACGCGTTTGTCGCGCCGTCACCGTCGTTCCAACCTGTGCCTTTGTCGGCGCGTGCGGCGTACGAATCTTGGATCGCGAAGGCGAGTGCCAGTTGTGTGTAATCGCGGCGCACGGTGTCGGTGCCGAGATCGATTTCTAGCGAGCGTAACGCGAGCAGCACCGGTAGCGGATCCGCGCGCGAGCCATACACCGAGAGTTGCAGCGCAGGGTCGCTGTCGATCCACGCGAGGAAATCCGCCGGCAACGCAAGGTTGAGTTTGCGAGCGCGGGCGAGCGTGTCCGAGCGGGCCTCACCAATGAAAGCTCCAACCGTTGCCTCGGCGAAATTGTCGTGGCCAAAGACGCTGTTGGCTCTGGTGAGACCTTCGAGGGCTGCAAACGCGAACGGCTGGAGGTCGCCGAACAAACTGATGGCGAGCAGAGCGGCCATCGCGGAACGCGGTGCCCGGCGTCGAGTGCATTCAGAGCTTGGAGCGTTCCCAAGGATCTGGCCTTTCCCGAAGATCTGAGCCTTGCCAAGAGGTCGAACACGCAGGGAATCTGAGAGCATCGCAAGAGCCTAACGCAATGCAGAGCGCCCTCCAAAGTTGCCAGACGCAGCACTTGAAAGTCACGTTCGACCCATCCCTGCGTAACTCCCGCTTCTTCAATGAGTTCAGTGCGCTCCTGCGTCGAGCACGTGTCAAGGCCCCGTGAATTCAGCCAAAACTGGCTCGGACGCGGCCTGAATTCGAGAAACTTGAAGTACTTTCTCGGTCCCGCAGGGCGGCAGTCCAACCTCTCGGCGGCGCTATATCTCATCCGGAGTCCAGTCCGGATCGTTCGGTTCCCAGTTCCCAGTTCCCAGTTCCCAGTTCCCAGTTCTTGGTTCCCTGTTTCCCAGTCCCTCGTTCATCACACCTACGGAGATTTCGATGAAGACTTCCCTCTTCGCGGCTGTCGCTGTTGCTTCCTGCACCCTCTCTGCATCGGCGAGCATTGTTGCGAGCTGGTCCATGACCACCGCGATTCCGGCCGCCACGACCGGTTCAAACTACACCTACGGTGCCGCCGATGCTGGTGACGTAACCGCCGGTACGAGCCTCAGCGCGGTCCATGCGCTCACCGCGACCACCTGGTCGACTCCAGCGGGCAACGGCTCGCAGTATTCCTTCTCGAGCAACAGCTGGTCGGTGGGTGATTACTACCAAGTCACCTTGTCGACGCTCGGCTACGGCAACGTGTCGCTCTCGTGGGATCAGACCCGCTCGAGCACTGGTCCATCGAGCTTCCGCGTCGACGTGAGCACCGACGGCACGAACTTCTCGACGATTCTTGCGAGCTATTCGGTCATCCAAGCAGGCTTGGCCGGAAGCGGAACGCTCGCGTGGAGCACGGCGAACTACCAAAGCGCCTTTACGACGACGCTTGCCTCGATTGCTGGCGCCGACGACGCAGCGTCGCTGACGTTCCGCTTCGTGAACCTCTCGACCGTCGCGGTCGGTGGCACGAACCGCATCGACAACATCATCGTCTCGGGTGATGTCGTCCCAGCTCCAGGCGCGATCGCGCTCCTCGGCCTCGCGGGTCTCGCCGCGCGTCGCCGCCGCTGAGTGACCAACGGTAGAGATCTTCC
>JBEIJG010000254.1:0-5094 GCA_040380385.1 Phycisphaeraceae bacterium
ACCACGTAGCCCGTTGCGAACCACCATCGCGAGCGCGAAGAACACTTGAATACAGCCGGAAGCAAGCAGGCATTTCGGCACGAGTTCGAGGTGCACGGGATCGTCCGAAATGATCTTCGTGAGTTGTTGGCCGAACAGCATGAACGCAACGCCCATCGTGCCCATGATGCCCATGCCGATCAGCGTGCATTGCCAGATCGCACGACGCGCGAAGCTGCTGTTGCCGGCGCCGAGGTATTGCCCCGCGAGTGCGCCTGCCGCCGTTCCCATCGCAAATCCGGGCAAGAACGAGAACGCTTCCCATTGCACCGTGATGATGTGGGCGCCGACGAGGCCGTCTTTCGTCGATGTTCCCATGCCCATCTCCGCTGCACGGCCGATGAAGCCGAGGACGAAGAGATTCACCGTCCACATGGCGAGGCCTTCGAAGAAGTTCGGCACGCCAACGCGCACGATGCGCCAACTCATCGCGCGATCGAAACGCATTTCACGCGGTGAAAGTTGCAGATCTTTGACGCCTCGACGAAGAACGCGCCACGTCATCCACGCGCCGACGACGTAACTGATCGCGCTCCCAGCGGCGATGCCAAAGACGCCCCATTCGAGCGGGTCGAGTGGCGACGGGTTGGGAAGGGTCGCGCCCGCGGCGCGGATCGCGACTCCTGAGAGGAGCCACGACGCGATGCAATTGACGACGTTGACCCACACCGCGATTTGGAATGGTTTGTGTGCTTCACCCGAGCCGTGGAGGCACATGCCGCCGACCATCATCAAGCCAGAGAAGGGAAGTCCCCACGCAAGCGTCTGCACGTAGGTGACGCACGCTTTCGTCCCTTCGGGTGAAAGATTCGACATCCGCGCGAGCGGTTCGGCGAGCAGCGCGACGATGATCGCGACCGCTGTTCCCCACGCAAGCGAAAGCACGACCGATTGGCCGAGCGCGCGCTGGCTTTCGCGAAGATCGCCGGAGCCCATACCGCGCGCGATGATTGCTTGCCCACCGACGCCAAGGCCCGTCAGCGCGATGCCGATGAACCATCCGACGAAACTACCGATGCCGACGCCATCCATCGCGGGGCGTGCGATCTCGGTCGGAAGATTTCCCGCGAGGAGTTTGTCGACGAAGCCGACGCCCGCGGCCATCGTCTGTTGAAGGAGCACAGGCCAGGCGAGAATCCAGATCGCCTGCGACATCGATTTGCCAGCGAGCCGACCAGCCTTGATGACGCCTTCGTCGTCGGGGATCGCTTCTTGCTCGATCGCGGCGCTCGTCAGTCCAACCGGATCGTCGGGCGAGGCTGCGCTGTCGATGAGAATGCGCTCTTCGCGCTGGGTTTCCCGCGTCATCGCGACACCTGCACAAGCATCGCGAAGGTGCCGGGTTCTGCGAGGTTGGGAATGGCGCGCGGCACATCCTGCAGCGCGATACGTCGCGAGACGAGTGGTGATGGATCGATGACGCGGCGTGCGAGTCGGTCGATGGCGCCGGAAAGCGGTCCGAACCCTGCGCCGCGCAATTCGATTTCATCAAGCGCGATATGGGAGAGTTCAACGGCGACCGTCGCGCGCGCCGAAATACCCGCTGCGATGACATGTCCGCGCGGACGCACCATGCGTGCCGCGGCGAGCAGCGTTTCTGCCGAGCCTGCGGTGTCGATGACGAGTTCTTGATCGCCGCGCCGACCTGTTTCCTGCAAGGCGCGGTGACGGATGCCGAATTGCTCCGCGATGCGCAGCGTCGACTCGTGGACCGCGACCAATCGCGCGAGCGGATTTTCTTCGACCGCAACGACCGCTGCGAGGATCGCGATGAGATCGTCGCCGAGCACGCTTGCAAAGGTCTTACCCTCGACTCCGCCACGCCGCACGGCTTGCATCGCGCGCGCGAGTGACACCGCGAAAACCGCGCGATCGTCGTCGAGTTCTTTCGGGAGCGCGACAAGATTCGCGCTCGGGACAGCGACAAACTCCGCGAGTCCACCGCAGGCGTCGTCAAACCCGAGAATCGTGCGCGCCGCGCAATGCAGCGCGAGTCCGCCGTGGCAACGCTCGCAAACGCCACAGCTTACAACAGGGTGCACCGCCACGCGTGTACCGCGCGCCAGGCCATGCGCATGCGTCGCGCTTGAATCTTCGACGACTCCCACGAGCGACGTACCGAGGACGCGCGGCCCCGCCGCATCGGTGCCGAGTCCGCGTGCGACTTCGCGTTCAAGCGGAGTGAGCAGCGCGGTCGTGACGCGCACGAGTACGCGGCTCGGTGACGTGGTTGGTCGCGCGATCGAGCCGAACTCCACGCGCGGGCTTTCGCCGGCAGCTGCGGCGCCGCGGCGGATCACCGCATGCATCGAACCCGACAGACCTCGGGAACCCGTGTTTCCAGAAGTCGGTGCATCAACTGTGGCCCGCGCGTCATTCATTGCGACGACTTCGCGCCTGTCGTGACAGAGGCGCCCGTGACAGATGCGCCCGTGACAGATGCGCCCGAGACAGAGGCGCCCGAGACAGAGGCGCCATCGTCACTCGAACCGTCGGACGTCACCGAAGGTGCAAGCGGATCGGCACCCTCGCGCGAAGCGTCGTTGGTGCGGCGGACGCCGAGCACCTTCATTCCGACGGGCACGTCAGGGCGCTCGAAAATGACTGGCTGCCAGAACACCAAGTGATCCCAGATATCGAGTTCGCGCACGAACGTCGGGTAGAGATAGGTGCGGCCCACGGCGAAGGGTGTAGACGACGACGCGTAATAGGTGAGCCACGCGTTTTCGTCGATCGCGAACTCTTGCCCTGTCAGCGTGCGCAACGAATCAACCGCAGCGACGTTGACCGCAAGGTCGCGCTGCGAAAGCGCAGCGACGAGGGCCTGGAACACCGCGGGCGTTGGGTATTGGCCGAGCGCGATCGCGAGTTCGACGCGCACATCGGCGTCTTCGCTGCCGTCGACGAGCCGCGGCCAAATCGTGTCCGCAACCGCAGGGTCATGCAAACGCTGCAGCGCTTTCGCAGCTGCGAGTCGAACTTGTCGGAACGGACTCGTCACGCTCTTCGCAACGAGCACAGCATCTTCAGGATCGCCGTGTCGACCGAGTGCTTGTAGCGCGGCCGCGCGCACCAAGGGGTCGAGCGAGTCCTCGGCGTACAAGCGATACATCCGCAAATAGGGGAGCGCGCCACCCCACGGTGCGTTTGCCAACAGGATCGTGCCGCGTCGTGCGTTCTCTTGATCGTTCGGGTCGGCCGCCCATTGCGCCGCTTGTTGCGGTGTTGGCGGCGAAAAACTCTCCGTAAACGAGGAGAAGTCAGAGGAGATCGTGTCGCAACCGCTTGCGCAGCACGCAACACCGATCAGGAGGAGAGTGGCGCCCGTCCATGGTCGCAGCATGCGGGGGAGCGTACCGAATCTGCGAGATCCCGTGCGTGCTTCACTCGCGCGCCGCGCCCGCTCGGCGTCCTGCAACTCGCGCCGCGTCGTCACGCGTCCTGCAACCCGCGCGGTCCGAACCAACAGGTACGCTGCGCGCATGGCTCTTCGCATCCACGCGTTCACCCTCGGCGACTTCGCAACCAACTGCTACGTCCTCCACGACGACGCCGATCAAACGAAGACCTGTTGGATCATCGACTGTTCCTACGCGCCCGAGCCGATGCTCGATTTTGTCGAGAAAGAGGGGCTCAAACCCTCGCTCTGTATCCTGACACACTGCCACTGCGACCATATCGCGGGGCTCGCCCGGATGCGGCTGCGCCTCGGCCCGGTGAACACGCTCTGCCATCGCGCGGAGAAAGAGTTCAACGAAGACCCAAATCTGAACCTGAGCATCTTCATCCCGCCCGCGGTGAGCGCACCGCCGCCGGACGCGTGCCTCAACGGAGGCGAGATGCTCGAGCTCGGCGGCTTCTACTTCCGAGTCCTGCATACGCCCGGCCACTCGCCCGGCGGCATCACGCTTTGGTGTCCGGAAGCGGGGGAGGCGATCGTTGGCGATACGCTCTTCGCGGGTTCCATCGGACGCCTCGACTTTCCCACGAGCGACGTAGCAGCCATGAAGCGCTCGCTGCATGAAGTTCTGATGCAGTTGCCCGACGAAACGCGCGTCCATCCTGGCCACGGACCCTCAACCACCATCGGTGCCGAGCGGCGAACGAACCCGTTCCTTCGCCCGAACGCACTCTGATCTCGCATGCCGCAACGAAGCGCGTCCGCACCACATTTCTGCGGGCCTCGAAACGTGCCGTCGGCCCTATACTGCGCCCCCTATGCCATACACGATCACGCCCGCGGAGGGCTTTGGTCTCGACGTCGAGAACACGGACTACCTGAAGGATCACTTCCAGGCCCCAGACCGTTGGGTACTCAACTTCGGCCCGCAGCACCCAGCGACGCACACGACTTTGCGCCTTGTGCTTGAACTCGACGGCGAGCGTATCGCCCGCTGCACGCCGCACATCGGCTACTTGCACTCGGGCTTCGAGAAGCTCGGCGAGCATCACGACTACAACCAATACGTCTGCACGATCAGCCGTATGGATTACATCTCGCCGATCGTGAACGACATCGCGTGGCACCACGCGGTCGAGAAGTTGTTCGGCATCGAACTCACGCCGCGCGCGAAGGTCGTCCGCACGATCATGTGCGAACTCGGTCGCATTCAGAACCACCTCCTCTGCGTCGGCGCCGCTGCGCTCGACCTCGGGGCGTTCACGGGCTTCCTCTACGGCTTCAACGAGCGCGAATTCATCTACGACATCGTCGAGTACATCTCAGGCCAGCGCTTCCACCCCGATTGGACGCGCGTCGGCGGCGCATGGCGCGACATCCCCGACGATGAAGTCTTCAAGCGCATGGTGCGCAATTTCATCGATGTCCGTCTGCCGAAGGCGATCACCGATCTCGAAACGCTCTGTAATCGCAACCGCATTTTCGTCGACCGCCTCGATGGCGTTGGTGCGGTGTCGAAGGAAGACGCCATCGCGTGGAGCCTCACGGGGCCGAATGCGCGCTGCGCGGGTGTCCGTCGTGACGTGCGCAAGGACGACCCGTATCTCTGCTACGCCGACAACTGGGACGGCGAAGGCGCGGACAAGGTCAAGTTC
>JBEIJG010000255.1:0-5091 GCA_040380385.1 Phycisphaeraceae bacterium
CTCTGGCTTCGACGCAACTTCGACGGCATCAGCAACCGCCGCGCGTGCGAAAGCATCTTGTGAACGCTCAAGATGCAGCGCGCTCACCAAGCGTTCGTCGAGTTTGAGTTCGCGATCGATCGCGAGCGCTTGGAGTTCGTCACTCGCGACGTGGGCATGCTCGCCGCGGAACGCACGCAACACCATCAAGATGATCACGGTGAGCGCCACGGCGGCCGCGAGAATCGCAACGAACGCCCAACCGCGCGGTGCGTTCTCACTCGCGAACGCGCTCTGCGGCGCGAACTTCGCGAAAGTGACAAGCAGCACGCCGAGGATCGCCGCCGCGACGAGTCCGTTGCCGAGATCAGCGACGAACAACCGCAGCTTTTGACGTCGGCGGGCGATCGCAATCAGTTGGCGAATTCGATCCATGACGAGCTCCTTCGAAGGTTTCGCGATGGTACCCGTGGCGCACGAGCCACTTCACGATCTTGCTTCGCTTTGACGGAGAATTTCGAGAGGTTTCTCGACGATCTCCCTCCCTCGATACGCTGCCTGCATGGACCCCGACGACCACGTCTGCCTCTGCTTCCACGTGTCGCTCCGGAAGATCGCGAACTTCATCGCGCGCGAAGAGCCGCGGGTGGCGAGTCAGATCTCGGAGTGTTTGGGCGCGGGGACTGGCTGCCAGTGGTGCGTCCCGTTTCTCAAGAAGTTGCATGCGCTTCATCTCGAGGGGAAGCCCATGGATTTGCCGACGTCGCCCGAGGAATACGCGGCACGACGAGCGCGGTATCGCGCCGAGAAAAGCGATCGAGGCTCGCAAGAGAGTCAGGGTGCGGACGGAACTTCCGACGCCTAAGAACGAAGGGAGTGGCCGGTTTCGCCGCGGTTTTACGCGGCACCGGCGCGATTGACGCGGCGCAATTCGAGTTGTCGAATCGCGCGACCAAGTTCGATCTGCGGCTCGATGAAGCGCAAACCGACATCGGAAAGGCCCGCTTTTCGCGCGGGCATGATGTGCGCGATGGCGACTTCGGTATGAATCACCGGGAAGAACGCAGGGAAGTCGGCACGCACGACCACCTGTTCTTCTGCACGCACCAGACCGGAAAGCGCGACCCGCAAGCAGAGCCCACCCTCCGAAACATCGACGACCGTGCCTTCGCCGACTTCGGCAAGCGAAATCGGACGACAGAGTCGCGCGCGCGGCGCAAGATCGAAGGCCACGGGGACCCGATGGAGGGAGCGTCGTTCCTCATGGACCAACGCCTTCGGGACGGTGACGCGGTAGCCATAGCGTTTCATCGCCCCGAGGCCCGCGGTCCAGCGCCCGATCACTTCGACATCGCCATGATGAAAGCCGCTGTCGGCCGCGATCGAGAGATGCAGCGATTCGCCAGCAACCAATTCGCGGCGCGCTGGCCCATCGTGCGGACGGCTAATGACAAGCGCGCCCGCGGGGCCTTCCTCCAAGTCCTCGACGTGGCCCGAAAGTGGGCTCGGGAGCGCGACGCCGTCGAGCGTTCCGACGCCAATCGACGCCGAACGGAGCGCGGCCGTCCGCAGAATCGCCCGCACCGAAGCGGTATCCGCGTCGTCTGCGCGCAGGAAGGAAGCCATGCGTTGGAACCACAACCGCATGGCGGAGCCATCGGCGCGATCTGCGATGGGATTCAGCGGGAGGCGCGTGCCATTCTTGCAAATTCTCGGGAATCCACGTCCAACGCGGACAGCCTTCGCCCTACTCCTCAGCGTCTCGACGAAGGAATCGCCATGCACAACCCGCTCCCACACGTTCAAACCGCGCGCATTCTCGGCCTTGCCGTCACAGCCCTCACCGCCATGTTCGCGGCCACCTCGGTGCTTGATCACGCAGCCCACGCCCAAAACTGCCCGAACTTGCCAGCCATCACGATGGTCGAGCCCGAGTCCTGCGGCGGCGACACGAACGGCGGCTGCGCGACCAGCACTGGTTTCACCACGGTCTCCGTCGGCGACGTCGTCGCGGGAACCCTCTTTGGTGGCGGCGGACTTGGCGACCGTGACATGTTCACCTTCACGCTCACCGAGCCCATGCAAGTCACGGTGCGCGTGTTCTCGGAGAACGCCGTGCGTGTCGCGCTCGCCGACGACAGTGAGTTCTGCTTCGAATCAACGTGGTCGGCGTCGAGTACGCAGAGTGCGACCTGCGAGACCTCGACCACGGCGTGTCTCGCTGCGGGAACGCACGAAATCCAACTGCGCCTCGCGAACCTGACAACGTCGGTCCCCTGCGGATCAAGCCAAAGCGCCTACCGGCTGCAACTCACGGCTGTACCCGCCGCCTGCACGCCATTCGCGAACGCATGCGAAGGTTCGGGCGGCGAAGTCATCGCCTCGACTCCGACATGGGTTCCCTCTGGCAACATGATCTACTGCGCCAACACGAGCGGCAGTACGCTCGATGCGTTCTACTTCAAGTGGTTCACGGGATTGAACAGTGGCACGCTCGATTGCATCGATATCGCGATGGTGAACACCGGACAGACCGCGGGGATCTTGCTTCGACTTGTGCGAGACACCAACGGCGGTCCACCGCAGAGTGGCGGAGGAGATCTTGTTCCCATCGCCGAAAAGTCGATCGACGTACCAAAGTGTGTGTGGACGACCGTCCGCTGGACGCTCGATGAGCCGCTGTGCCTCGATGGATTCTCAGGCGACTTGATGCTGATTGCGTACTGCCCGCCGCACCCGACGGGCGGACGACTCCATCCGGCTGGCAACGCCACTTCCGCCGAGACGACGCCGACCTGGCTCACCGCGGTCCAATGCGGTGTTCCATTCGCGAGCGACGCCGATACGGTCGTTGCCGGATCGAGCGTGGCGTGGCCGGTTCGGCTGCGCGGCACTTTCAGCGCGCCCTGCCCAAGCCCGTGCGTCGCGGATCTCGACGGCAACGGCGATGTTGGCGCCGCCGATCTCTCGCTGGTGCTGTCGTCATGGGGTAACCCTAAGTCGGCCGCGGATCTCGACGGCGACGGAGACGTTGGTGCCGCCGATCTCTCTCTTCTTCTTTCCGCATGGGGGCCGTGCGAGTGATCGGCCACGTGGCGGGACTTCGGATTTCTCGCCACCGCACCGTCGATTTAAGTGACGGCACTCTCTCATTCATGGCGTAGGGCCAACCTTCCGCGCGGAACTTCTCGCGCGGAATGCCTGGGCAACGCTTCCGACCCCGATCCGTCCCCCATCCAATACCGATCCAATCATGCCGCTTCCAACGCATCGCCACATCCGCTCACTTTGCAACCTCGCTGCGAGCGCAGTGATCACAACACTCACGCTTGCTGCCGACGCCGCGCCCCCGGCGAACGACACCTGCGACGGCGTGATCGTCCTCGGCGTCGGAACGCACACCGGATTCTCGACGGTCGAAGCGAACGCGGAGTTCCCCAAGGACTTCTCGGAGTGCGGGTCGATTTTTGAAGGCCCGGACATTTGGTTCGTGTTTCCGCCAACGGTCAGCGGGAAGTACACGATCTCGACCTGCGGGTCGAGCTTTCCGACCAACATCGCGCTGTACCAGTTCTCTTGCGAAGGTTCGGGAGACTGCCGCAACTGCATCAGTATGGAAGGATGCGCAAGTTTCGATGCGTCGAACTGCAACGGTGCCGGCGGCGCCTCCATCACGAAGTTTTTACAACAGGCCGAATGGAGCGAATCGTTTCAGTTCGGTGTGACCTACATCCGCGTCTCGGGCGTCGCACCAACCGATGTCGGCACCGTGACGCTCACGATCACCGACGATTCGGGAAGCCCCTGCGCGAGCGCCACCGAACCGTGCAATGTTCCGCATGCGACCCCCGGCTGCTCGTCGGCCACATGCTGCACGTCCGTGTGTGACTTCGACCCAACCTGCTGCTCGGTCGCATGGGACACGCACTGTGCAGAACGCGCCTCCGCGAGTTGCTCCCCATACATCTACTACTGCAACCCTGACGCCGGCGGACCGCCGAACGACTGCGCGACCCGCGCCACCGAGATCTCCGAATCCGGCGCGTACCCATTCTCGCTCGTCACGGCGCGTCCGGATGGGCCAGCAACCTGCGGCATGCGCGGGCAAAGCCTCTGGTGGAAATTCACAGCGACGAAATCTGGCTTCACGCTCGTCAACACCTGTCGCTACACGAATTTCAACGCCCGCACGACGGTGTACGACCTCGGCACCGATCCCGCGAGTTTCGATTTCGACCAACTTTCCTTCGTGGCGGTTGGTTGTGACTTCGAGAATCTCTGCGGCAACCTCGGCGACACCGTTGGGTTCCAAGCGGTCGAAGGTCGAACCTATCTCGCGCGCGTCGACAACGAAATCGACACGCCTGCGGGCACCGGCCGCGTGGCGATCAGCATGCCGTGGGAATACTCGTGTAGCTCAAGCGGTGTGGCGAACGATTGTGCCGCAGAAGTGACGGGCTCGACCGCGGTGCTCGCGGGCACCGAAGTCTCAGAATCCACCACGCTGCCGTTTGATACCGCTGGCGCGACGCAAGACGGCCCGTTCCTTGCCTTCGGCGACGCTGCGACCACGGCGCACGACATTTGGTTCTGGTTCCGAGCCCGCCGCGATGGTGAGGTCATCGTTTCAACCTGCGGCACGGCAAACGCGCCTGTCATCCTACAGATCTTCGATCTTGGCACATCCGTCGACGCGACCGACTTTGAGCAGCTTCCAGATCTCGATGTTGGTGCGAGTTTCGGTACCCCTGCTGGCTGCGCGACGGCAGACGCGCCTGTGCAAGGCAGCGAGTACTACCTCGTGCGCATCGCATCGATGTCGCGTGAGAGCTTTCCGGCCGGCACGGTGACGATCACGATGCCCGAGTGCGATACGTTGGTAGCAACAGCGAGCGACGGTGAGGCCTGCGGCACCGACACCAACGGTGGTTGCACGACTGGAACTGGCTTCACCGAAATCGCACTGGGCGAGACGATTGCAGGAACACTGGCGTTCGAAACGTCGGGCGCACCGCAAGATCGCGATTGGTATCTGCTCACGCTCAGCGAGGGAACGCGCGTCGAGATCGAGTGCTCGTCGGAGGTTCCGACATTCGTCTTCATTCGCGACCA
>JBEIJG010000256.1:0-5089 GCA_040380385.1 Phycisphaeraceae bacterium
ATCTTCACGCGCTCGAGCGACACCAACTGGCCACAAACCGCGCGCATGACGCAAGAAGACGCAGCGGCGGGCGACCAATTCGGCGCGTCGATTGCGGCCTACGACGATCGCGTCATTGTCGGCGCTCCCTCGGACACCGTGCGTGGCGTAAGCGGTGCTGGAAGCGCGACCACGTTCCGGCGCTCGACCGATCAAGTGTGGCGCACGAACTTCAAACTCGCTTCGACAAGTGGATACGCGAACGGTCACTTCGGTCAATCCGTCGCCATCGCCGGCGAACGCGTGATGGTTGGCGCACCCGATGCGGCCAACACTGCCGCGCAGCGCGGCGGTGGCTTCCACTACAAGCTCGAGTACGTGCGCTCGTCGATCGATGACAACGCAAGCGGCGACGTCGTGTGGTTCAGTCCAACCGCGGGCAAGGTTTCCTCTTGGTCGATGAACGGGCTCGCGCGCGATGCCGCGTACTCGCCGGCGACCTCAAACGGCGGCGGCTTCCAGTTCGATGGCTGCGGTGATTTCTACGGTGACGGTCGAACTGCGGTGGTCATGCGTCGCAAGAGTGACGGCGCGTTGCGTCTCTGGCGCTTGTCGACGGGAGGTGTGACGGCAGACGCGATGCTCTCCAACGCGTTGAGTTACGACTGGCGCGTACTCGCGGTCGCGGATTTCTCGGGCGACGGTCGCGCGGACATTCTCTTCCGTCGCACATCGACGAGCCAAATCGCGCTCTGGCAGATGAGCGGTTCGACGAAACTCGCAGGAATCACGCTTGGAACCGCAACAGCTCTTGAGTTCTTGGCAGTTGCCGACATCGATGCAGATGGCCGCACCGACATCCTCTGGCGCGATAGCGGCGGCGTGCTTCGCGCGTGGATCATGGGCGCGGGATCGGTCACATCGATCGTTGCGGTGGCAGGCGCGCCTGCGATGCCAGTCGCGTGGGCGCTTGTCGGCACAGGTGACCTTGATGCCGACGGTGACGACGATTTCGTGTGGCGCAACAAGACCACCGGCGCCGTGCAAGGCTGGATGATGAACGGTGCGAGCGTTGGAACTGCCGGATCGATTGCGGCTGCCGTCGGGCTCCAGTGGCGTGTCGAATCGATGAACGATCTCGATGGTGACGGCGACGATGACCTCGTTTGGCGCAACAAAGCAACTGGAGCTGTGCACGCGTGGCTCATGAGCGGCTTCACGAAGTCGTCGACTGGCTTTGTCCGCAACGCAGCGTCGACGTGGAGCATCCTGAGCGATGACGATGACAACGACGACCGCGGCCACGATGGCAACGGCGACGACGACAACAACGACGACGACAACGGCGATGACTGGAACGACGACCACGGCGGCAGCGATGACGATGATGACGACGACAATGGCGGCTCGTCGGGCGGAGGTGGTGGCGACGACACCGTGTCTGGTGCGACGTTTGTGAACGCACTCAACGCGGCGATGTCTTCGTCCGCATTGCCAGTCCTCGAAGCCGAAGTAGAGCGCGAAGGTTCGACCGACTACCTCGAAGTCCTTCAGTGGAACGGCATCACGGGTCAGTTCACACGTGTCTTGGTCCATGCCTCGACGCTCGCGATTACATCAACCTTCACATGGACGCCTTCGTCGGCGCAACTCGAGGATTACGAAGACGCGATCGCGATGCTCAACTCCGTGAATGTCTCGCCGTCGGTCGCGATCACGCAAGTGCTCGCGTCACGTCCCGGCTGGTCCGCGCACGCGGTTGAACTGGAAAGCGAAGACAGTGGACCGGAGTGGAAGGTCGAAATCATCTCCTCGACCGGACAGGTGCAAGAGATCGCGGTTTCTGCGGACTAAGCCATCGCGAAGGATTCCTCACATCTGCAACCTCGCGCAGCGCCTCGGACTTCCGAGGCGCTGTTCATATCGGCCCCGCCTGCATAGATCGCACGAGCCTCATGGGGTGCCTTCCCGTGGACGAATGCACATAGACCGCGCAGTCTGCATCAATCGCCGGGCGCACACCGCCGATGGCTTCCACAACTGCACTTTCGCAGCACGGAAGGAAGCCCTCGTCCTATGCGCGGCCACGTCACCACCGCAACGATTCTCTCCCTGTCGCTCTCTGGCGCGATCGCTCAAAGTTCGCAGGCCGATTTCCTCGGCTTTGCAAGTACGTCGTCGGTGGTTGAGGGCGATCTCGACACCTACCACGTGCTCGAGGTGTATGCGCTGTTCGATGATTCAACCGACCGACTGCTCAACATCTTCGATGTGCAGGCTGCCGTCGGACGCGCGGGATTTGAAGGGTCAAAGGCGCAATTCTTGCAAGCGAGCGATCCGATCGAGGAGTACCCCGCGAGCATGCTGCCGATGGGATTTCTTCCGCCGGGCGAGCAGTGGATTTTCGATACCTACGTCACCATCGGTGCGCGCCAAGGCGACTTCCTCAACGGCACAGTTGCCGACCCAGATTTCGACGACGCGACATTTACGACGAATTCCTCGATTCAAAGTGCAGGTTGGTACAACCTTCCCCCGACGAATTCCTACGGACTCGCGGGCGTGGAGCATCGCGTCTTCCTCGGTCAGTTCGTCGTGAGTGCCGCCAACTATCAGCCTGGTCTGCGACTTGAGTTCGCGGCGACCATTGGCTACGCGAACAGCGGCGCGCTTGATTTCGCGTCGCACTCGAAGAATTTCTACTACGGATCCGGACTCGGTGCGCCGTACGTCGACGACAAGATCGACAACGATGTGTGTGGCGACGTCATCTTCGTCAATCCGAACTCGCGCTTGGTCGCAACGTGGCTGATGCAAGGCCTCACGCGCAAGGCGGGTGTCAATTTGGGCGGTCAACTGCCTTCCGGTTGGCGCTGCGAAGCCACCGGCGATCTTGATGGCAACGGCACCGCCGACATCCTTTGGCGCGATGTGAACACCGGACGCTTGCACAGCTGGCTTCTCGAAAACGCCACGCTCATGCAAGAAGAGCAGATTTCAGGGCCGCTTGGTTCGAATTGGACCGTCGTCGGTATCGGCGATATCTCTGGCGACGCGCGCGGCGACATCATCTTGCGCGACACGTCGACTGGAGCTGTGGAAGCGTGGCTGATGGATGGGCCGATGCGCCTGGCGGTTGGTTCGCTCGGAAACTCGAGCGGTTTGACCGCGCAGGGTTTGGGCGACTTTGACGGCGACGGATTGCGCGACATTTTCTGGCGCACGTCGGCGGGTTCGCCGCGCATGTGGCTGCTCGATGGGCTTTCGATTCGTTCGCAAGGCGCCCTTGCGGGGATCAACCAGAACATCCCGCTTGCGTGGAGCGTTGGCGCGATCGGCGATCTCGACGGTGACACGAAGGCCGACATCGTGTGGCGTCACACTTCGGGCTCCGTGGCAGGTTGGCTCATGAACGGCACGACCCGAACTGGCTCGGCGACCATGCACTCGTACATCGCGCCGCAGTGGCGCGTCGAAACACTCCGCGATCTCAACGGTGACGGACGACGCGATGTCGTCTGGCGAAACTCGCTGAACGGCGACGTGCACGGTTGGCTGATGAATGGTCTGACGCGGACAACGTGGGGGTTCATTCGAAACGCTGGCCCCGCATGGTCGATGGTTGATCCGTGATGGATCGGTGATGGATCGGTGATGGATCGTTGCTGGATCCGTCATCGACTGGCGAGCTGCGCGCGAGCGCGCTTCGCCGAGCGAGTGCCCACGTCGCACTGGTACACTCGCTTCATGCAATCGGCTCTGTCGCCACACGCGACAAACCTCAATCCCTTCGCCAGTCTTTGGCGGCATCGGCGGCTGATTGCGCGTCTGGCGCGACGCGATCTCGCCGCGCGCTGGCGCGGATCATTGCTCGGACCGATCTGGGCGATCGCCACGCCGATCGCAACACTCGCGATCTATGGCTTTGCGTTCGGAACTGTGCTCCGCGCGCGCATTCCGACGGGGAGTGACGGGGCGACATCCGCCGCGAGCCACGCGCCGTACGTCGTCTTGCTCTTCTCTGGGCTCATTTTCGTGCACCTCTTCACCGAGGTCGTGCAGGCGGCACCGAGCCTCGTGCGCAACAACCTCGTCTACGTACGGCAGATTGTTTTTCCGATCGAAGTCTTGTCGGCGGTCAGTGTGGTCTGCGCGCTGTTCGGAACAGCCATGTCGATGGCCGTCCTCTTCCTCGCGCACTTCGCGCTCGCTGGAGCTCCCCCGCTGACCGCACTCTGGCTTCCGTTCCTCGCGATTCCGGTTGCGCTCTTTGCACTCGGCGCGTCGTGGGCACTCTCGGCGCTTGGACTCCACGTGCGCGATCTCGCGCAAATCGTTGGGCTCGGTTGCACGGCCGTACTCTTCACAAGCACTGTTTTCTACGCGCTTGACGCTGTACCGCCCGCGTTTCAATGGGTCGTTCGGCTCAACCCTGCGAGCACCATCGTCGATGCCTCGCGGTCAGCGCTTTTCGGCGGCTCTGCTCCCGACGTGCTCGCACTCGCGATCGTGACTGGCTTTGGATTGAGCGTCTGTCTTCTCGGGTACGCCGCGTTCATGCGGGCACGAAGTGGGTTTGCCGATGTCGCGTGAAGTCTCTGCCACCACCGAACGCGCACGCGAGTCGACGGAAGCCGAACGCGCGCTGGTTGTTCGTATGCGCGGAATTCGCAAGGAGTTTGCGCACACGCCGAGTGGCGGACTTCTCGCCCGAATGTTGCGCGGACGAAATACGTCACTGGGACATCCCGCGTCGCGTGGTCATGTCGTCCTCGATGGAATTGACCTCGACGTGTACCGTGGAGAAATGCTCGCGCTCGTTGGACGAAATGGCTGCGGAAAGTCGACGCTGTTGCGCGTTCTCTGCGGCATCATGCGCCCGACCGCAGGAACCGTGGAAACCAAGGGGCGTCTCGCACCGCTTCTCGCACTCGGCGCAGGATTTCATGCCGACTTCAGCGGACGTGAAAACGCGCGCCTCAACGCGTCGCTGATTGGGCTCAGCGACGCTGAAATCGACGCGAAGCTTCCGGCGATTTTGGACTTCGCCGGAATTGGTGACGCGATTGACGATCCAGTCTCGACGTATTCGAGCGGCATGTTCGCGCGG
>JBEIJG010000257.1:0-5087 GCA_040380385.1 Phycisphaeraceae bacterium
CGCATCGCGAGGCGGCAGTGCATCGCGAGCGAAGGGACGTCCGCGATGAGGTGCGAGGTGCCGTGCGCGGTGACGCGATCTTGCGCCACAAAAACACAGGGAGTTCTCATGCCTTCCTACGCGGTCACTGCCTCGTTGGCACTCGCCATCACCGTCGGTGCTCAAGCGTTCGCGCCCGTCCTCGCGCCATCGATCCGCGAGATAGTGCGCGAGGAAGTGCGTGAGGAAGTGCGTGAGGAAGTCCGCGAAAACTCGCAGCCAGCAGCCAAACAAACTCCATTCGCTCCACCCGCCGAAGCACCTCCAACCGCCACACCACCCAAGCCCGCGAGCCTTCTCCAACGCGCAGATCTCCCGCCACTGTCCGCTTCGGGCGCAGCGTCCAACGACGCATCACCCACGCTCGGCGCAGCAGCCGATCCCGCGCTTGGTGAAAACTGCACCGCGGCGCTCACACTGCTCGGCCCACAAGCGCGCGCACGCGGAGAGAAACTCCTCCAAGCACTCGCAAAGATTCCCGAGCGATACCGCGATCCTTCGACTCCCCCGCTTTTGCGCGCCGCGCTCGCTCATCCTGATCGCGCGGCCGACATGATCGACCGCGCTGTTCCATCGGCGGAGGCGTTTCGCACTGCGCCCTATCGCGCGATGGCTGAACTCACCGCGCGGCTCGCGGGCGAACCCAAACTCGAACTCCCGCCCGCGCAGGGTCGCTTCCAAATCCAACACACCGATGCGTGCGTCTGGTTCATCGATTTCCTTCTGAATCCCTCGCGGCTTCGTCACACGACCGAAGTGTCCGCGGAGCAAGCGAAGCATCCGATGCTGCGTGCGCTGGTCGAGCGACGACTCGACAACCTCCGCGTCGATGGTGCGGGCGCGGAAGATGAACGCGCGGCGATGCTTGGATTGCCCGCACTCACGCCATCCGAAGCGGCGCAGATGATCGCGCACTTCGACGTCATTCCAGAGATCGCGCCTGATCTTGCCGCAAGTGAGCGCGCGGAACTTCCCGAAGAACTCAAGGGTGCGGTTGAGGGCGAGATTCTCAACACGAGCCTCGTTCCCGAACTCGGTTGGATCATCGTCGGCGGCCCCGGCCCGAATCGCTACGACCTCACGCGCATCGCAGGCGTCTTCGATGTCGCCGGTGACGATCACTATCGGTGGGGCGTTGAATCGGGCTCGCATCGGCTCGTTATTGATCTTGCGGGAAATGATGTGCACACAGCTCCAGCGGACGCCCTTGGGCCGGCCGCAGCGGTTGGTGGCGTCGCGGTCATCGACGATTTCGCAGGGAACGACCGCTACGAAGGCGGCGCGCTGACCGCGGGCGCGGCGCTCGGGCTCGCGCTCATCGTCGATCGCGCGGGCGACGATCGCTACCAAGGCGGCGCATGGAGCCTCGGCGCAGCAGCTGGTGGCGCAGCGATCCTGCTCGACCTTTCGGGGAACGACGCGTGGAGCGGCGAGGGCATGGCGCTCGGCGTTGGTGGGCCGAGCGGTGTGGGCGCCATCGTGGATGTTGCGGGTGACGACAGCGCGCAGCTCGGTACGCGGCCGTCGGTGTACGGCGTTGCGGGCGAACACGCGGGCTTCGGTCTCGGCTTCGGGTTTGGCTTCCGACTTTCTGCCGCGGGCGGCGTCGGACTCTTCGCCGATCTCGCAGGAAACGATCGGCGCACGAGCGGTGAGTTCTCCCAAGGCTGCGGCTACTTCCTTGGCCTCGGGGCGCTGCTTGATCGCGCGGGCGATGATGTCGCGGAGTGCGATCGATACGGCCTCGGCGGATCGGCGCATCAAGCCGCCGGTGTTTTCGTCGATCGCGCGGGCAACGATCGCTACCGCGGTCGAACCGCTGCGCACATCGGAGGCGCATGGGACGAAACCCTCGCGGTCTTCGTCGACGACGCGGGCGACGACACCTATCACGTTGATGGCCTCTCGATTGGCGCTGCGGCGAATCAGGCTGTCGGGATCGCGATTGATCGCGGCGGACGCGATCGGTACATCGGTGGCGGCGCAACCCTCGGCGCCGCGTCGAGCAACAACTACCACTTCGCCGAGACGAATCTCGCCTCGCTTGGATTCTTCTTCGACCTCGCGGGTCTCGACGAGTACCCCGCGTCCACCCCCGCGTCGACCCCCGCGACCCGATCGAATGACTTGACCGTGGTTTCCGGCGAGGATCTGCCGCCGGAGGCCGCCGAGCGCGACGCGGTGTTCGTCGATCGGGACTCGAGCTCGACCGCTGGCGTCGCCCCCGAAGGCACAACTGGGGTCAAGACCCATACGAAGCCAACGACTGGCGAGTCAGGCGAGAAAGCCCCCGCGGAACCAAAGCCCTAAGTCGCGGCCTAGGCTCTGTCTGACAGATCCCGGCCCCGCCCGCGATCGCCTCCGCTCCACGAAATCTGTTCAACGTCTGTTCCGCCGGGTGGTTCCGTCCACAACATTCGCGGTTCTCGGTCTATCTTGCCGAAACACAGGTTGAGGTTCGACGGTTGTCCGGCTGCGCTGGGCGACGTCGCTCTCCACATCGTTTCGGACACGTAGGCAGGACGCCTTTTGCGAGCGAAGGACATGCTCGAACAGAACACCCCCTCATCGAACTCACCGTCCCCTTCCACCTTCGGGCATCCGCCGATGCCAAACGGCTCCATCGCAGGTGCCTTTGGTTTCGCCACGATCGCGATGGATGGATCCGCGTCCGCGGCGCCGCTCTCTGTGGCCGCTCCGCGCGCGACGTCCACACATCCGCACACGACACCCCAAAACACGACACCCCCAAACACGACTTCGACGCATGCGAGCCCAAGCAGCGGCCCCGCGCGGCTCTCTGATCTCGTGGCCCGCGCCGAGACGCTCATCGCGCACCTCGAGTCGAGGCTGACCGAAGAGAAACTCACCAACGAGCGCGCCTCAAAGTCGATCGCCGATCTCGACGAACGACTTCGTATCGGCGTGCGCATGTTGCAAGCGTTCGATGTCCAGGTTGAGCGCGGCGAAGGCGTTGCAACGCGCGTCGAAGCGACCGTTCGCACCGCCGATGAAGGCTTCCGAAACAACGCGCAAAGCGCGGAGAGAGCAATCCACGCGCTCGCCGATCGACTCGCGCAAGAGAAGTTCGAGTGGCTTGAGCGCGAACTCTCGTGGCGATTCGATCGCGTGAAGGAAGTTGAAGAGCGCATCGAGCAAGCCGCGAACGGAAAGCTCGCGTGGCTCGACGGCGAACTCGAAGCGCGCCTCGGCCGCATCGGCGAGAGCGTCGCGCGCGCGAGTGATGTGCTCGAGCGCACCGAGTCGGCGATTGCTCGCATCGAGCGTTCGAACGACATGATTGATCGCGCGGAGCGCGCCACTGCCGCGCTTGCGGGCCTTACTTCCGAAAGTCAGCGCCACATCGAGACGCTCGTCGCTCGCACGAGCGATGCCGGCGCGCTTCGCGAAGCGTTGGGAACGCTCGTCCACGAAGTTTCCGCCGCGCGCGAAGTCGTGCAAGGCGAACTCCGTCGTATGCGCGATGATCTCGGCTGGCTTGTTGAGAAGGGCGAGCGCATCGGCGGCGAACTCGTGGAGCGCGCCGATCGTGCCGCAGTGCATGCAGACGAACTCCGCGCATCGACCGACGCAGGCGCGCAAATCGCGAGCGAACTCGCGGTTTGGAAGGACCTTCTCGCGGGCACCGATCGCGATCGCGTCCGTCCGATCGCCGACGCGATCGCCTCGAGCGTGCGCGACGAACTCGCGGTCGATATGCGTGGATTCTCAAACGCGCTTCGCCAACTCGCCTCGCGCGCCGACGGCGCCTTTGCGGCGATTCGCGTTGACCCGAATCTCCTCAACCAAGGCCAGTCGCCAGCCGCGCAACCCGCGCGCGAACTCGCTCGCAGCTTTGCTGGTGAAATCGCGCGACTCGGTGGTACTTTCAATGCTGCCACCCCCGAGATCGAAACGATGCCGGCCGCAGCCGAAATCGCGGTGAACCGCCCGCTCGAACTCGACGCGCGCGACAGCGTGATGCCGCACGACAGCGTCGAAGTGTGAACGCTTCCGCGTTCCGTGTGCTCCATGCGTTCGTAAGGCGCCCCACGCGCTCGTAAGACGCGCCAGACAACAAAAACCTTCAGGCAATCGCCCCGCTTCACCAACGGGGCGATTGCATTTTTCCGCCTGAAATCGACAGTTTCCTCCTTTTCGGACGACAGCGCCAAAGTCACCCCTTCTGAGGGTCGACGAAGAACGTATGACGCCTTACACACTCCACACGTCCAACCGCGAGACCAACCTGTCCCAGTTCGTCTCGATCGAACGTTGTGGACGGGGCATCCTCGCACGCGTCGTGTGCCCGACCGTCGGCCAACGCGAAGCGCCGATCATTGCCGCAGAAATCGCCGACGCGCTCGAGAACGCAAACATGCCGAAGGGCAGTTCGTTTGTGCTCGATATGTCGGGCGTCACGCTCCTCACGAGCATGGGACTCGGGATGTGCGTCGATCTCCGCAAGCGTGCCGACGCTGCGAAGTTCAAGCCGTATCTTTCAGGAACGAGCCGCTCGCTGCTCGACCTCTTCCGCATGATGAAGATCGATCGCCTCTACACCGTCGTGCACGGACGCGACGAACTCGGCGCGATCCTCGGCTAAACGCCGACGCCGGCGGCGCGCAGGCCCGCAGCGCGAAAGCCCACGACTCGAAAGCCCACGACTCGAAAGCCCACGACGAGAAGGGGCTCTCCAACGACTTCTGACGCAACCGCAGCGCATCTCGGCGCCGCGGTTGTCTTTTTGCGCCGATTCGAGTTGGTTCGAAGTGATTCGAAGTGATTCGAAGTGATTCGAAGTGATTCGAGGTCATTCGAGGCGTTCCGGAGAGCCCCCGCCGCGCTACTATGCGCGTCCCTATGGGTCTTGAAGCAGCACTTCCCACCGACAGTGTCGTCACCACGCAACTGAACCGCGTCATCAACTGGGTGCGCCGCTCGAGCGTGTGGCCGCTTCCGTTCGCAACCGCGTGCTGCGGTATCGAACTGATGGCGACCGCCTGCTCGCGCTTCGACCTCGCGCGCTTCGGCGCAGAGGTCATGCG
>JBEIJG010000258.1:0-5085 GCA_040380385.1 Phycisphaeraceae bacterium
ACATCTCATCGGTCACACGCGTCGCTTCACAGGCGTACACGGCAAGCCCCACCGCCGGATAGATGTAGACGTTGTTGCCTTGACCCGGAATCAGCACGCGCCCACCGAGTTCAACCGGCGGAAACGGCGAACCAGCGGCGAAGATCGCCTCGCCATTCGTCCAGTTCCACGCTTGCTCCGCGGTGCACTCCGCCTTCGACGTGGGGTTTGAATACGGGAAAATCACGGGGCGACGACAGTACGCGCGCATGGCGTCGATCACGTCCTTCGTGAACGTCTGCGGCTGCGTGCTCGTCCCGATGAGAACCGTCGGCTGCACCGCTTTCACGGCATCGACGAGCGTTGGCTCAAGTCGCCCCTCTCGCACAAACGGAATCTGATGCGGCTGAATACCTGGGTTGTCGCGGACGACAAGACCTTTGGAGTTCATCAGCCAAATGCGCGAGCGCGCCTCGGCATCCGAAACCCCGCGCGACTTCATCGCCTGCACAACAAGATCCGCGATGCCGGTCGCCGCACTTCCTGCGCCGAAGAAGAGATAGCGGTGATCCGCCAGCGAATTCTCAAGGGCACGACACGCCGCAAAGAGTCCCGCCACCGCGATCGATGCGGTGCCCTGAATGTCATCGTTGAAACACGAGACGCGATCGCGATAGCGCGCGAGCAGCGGAATCGCCGTCGTGTTGTGAAAGTCTTCGAATTGAATACATGCCTTCGGATAAACCTCTTGGACGGCCTGTACGAATTCCTCGACGAGCGCGTCATACGCCTCGCCGCGTACGCGCTCGTGACGAAGCCCTGGATAAAGCGGATCGGCGAGAAACTCGCGATTGTTGGTCCCTACGTCGAGGACTACTGGCATGCATCGCGCGGGATGGACACCGCCGACTGCGGTGTACAGCGCGAGTTTTCCAACGGGAATTCCCATGCCGCAAATGCCGAGATCACCGAGCCCAAGAATGCGTTCGCCGTCGGTCACGCAAATGATGCGCACGTCGGCCTCGGGCCAATTGCGCAAGATGTCCGCCACGCGCCCGCGATGCCGAAGCGAAACGTAGAGCCCCTTCGGCCGCCGCATGATGTGCCCGAACTTCTGACACGCCTCACCCACCGTCGGCGTGTACACAATCGGCATGTGTCGCACGGGATCGGCGCGCAGCAACTGGTAGAAGAGTCGCTCGTTCCGATCTTGCAACTCTGAGAGATAGATATAGCGCTCGAGATCGTTCGCACGTCGATCGAGTTGCATCAGCGCGCGCTCTTGTTGAACCGCGCACGTTTCGACGGCATCCGGAAAGAGTCCAGTCAATCCGAGGAGTTCGCGTTCGGTTTCACTGAACGCGGTCCCACGATTGAGGCGCGGGTTGTAGAGAATTTCGTGAGCTTCCTGCCGCATGCAGTTCCTTGCACAGTGCTTGGTTTGAACGCGATTTTTCGCGCGAATTCACGGCTCTTCGATCCAACCCCCGCGTCGCGAAGGATCACCGTGGTCGGCCACGACACGACCCTCTGCGACGATGAACGCGCGCCCTGCGATACTCGGAATCACACAGTCCACGTGCGAGCAGAGTTCCGCCGCATACGACGCGCAGAACAAACTCCCGATCGCGCTCTCTTGCCGCCACATGGCATTCGGCGCGAGTTCACCGCGCGCAGCCAGTGACGCAAGCAGCGCACTCGTGCCGGTGCCACACGGCGAACGATCGAATGTTCCATTCGGGCAGAGCACAAAGTTGCGCGCGTCTGCATCGCCACGCGACGGCTGCAAGATCAGCGAGACGTGATCAATGACCCCGCCATTCTCTGCGCCACCACGAAGATTCGCCTGCGTGATACCGCGCGCGATCGCGTTCGTATACGCGAGTTCTTCTTCATGCGAACGCATGCGACGCCCTGCTTTCCCTGCGGGCGCACGGCCATCATGCCGCACGATGAAGAACCAGTTGCCACCCCACGCAATGTCGCCGCGCGCCACTCCACCGTGTTCGAGCACAACCTCAACATCACGCGCATGGACATACGACGGAACGTTCGTGAAGTTGATCGCGCCATCGTCGAGTGTTTGCACTCGAACGCCGCCCACGCGCGTCTCAAAGGTCGCAACGCGCGGCAAGTCGTAGCCCGCCCAAGCGAGCGTTCGCGCGAGCCCGATCGTCGCGTGGCCGCACATACCGAGCGCGCCAGCAGCGTTCCAGAACAACACACCGCAAACTGCATCGCGCGTGGACGGCGCACAAACGAGTGCGCAGACCGTTGCATCGGCAGCGCGTGGATTTGCCGCCAACGCCAACATGTCCAGAGGAATCTTGAGGCGACCGTCGCTCGTCCAACGCGCGAGGATCTCGGGAAGCGTCGTCGAAAACGGCGCGTTGTCGTCGGCGAGTAGAACGCGGGTTGGCTCGCCTTCCGTGTGGCTGTCAATGAAACGACGGATTTGCACGGGCGCAAGATACTCGCAGGCGCTGCTACGCTGCGAGGATGAGTACGACGAAGGCGACACAAGCGGCGGCAGCAACCGACAATGTCTCGAGCGATCACGCAGGCGCACCGTTTCGCGGCGTGATTCCGGCAACTGTGACGCCCTTCCGTGACGATGGTTCGCTTTGCGCCACTGGCCTCGGAAATCTCACTCGTCGCATGCTCGACGCAGGTTGCACCGGAACGGTGTGGCCAGGGTCGCTCGGTGAAGGACAGACGCTTTCCTTTGAAGAGCGCGCCGAAGGTTGGCGCGCGATCAGCGCTGCGAGCGAGGGCCGCGGCAACGCATTCGCCACGATCTCCGCTGCATCGACGCGCGATGCTGTGCGGCAAGTGGAGAAGGCTGCGGAAATCGGCATGCGCGGCTGCATGATTCTGCCACCGTACGTCCACAAAGGCGTCTGGCGCGAATACCGCGCGCACTTCGAAGCGATGCTCTCGGCGGCCCCGCTTCCGATGATGCTTTACAACAACCCGCCCGCGTACATCGTCGATGTGAGTGCAGAGCAAGTGTTCGATCTCGCTGAAAAGCACGCGAATCTCGTGGCTGTGAAGGACTCGACCGGCGATGCGCGCAAACTCACGGCGCTGATTGCGGGGAATCGCGGACGCACGCGCAAGGTTGGGGCGCTCGTCGGCCTCGATGACTGTGCCGTTGAAGGTGCACGCATGGGCTGTGCGGGCTGGATCGCTGGCCTCGCGAATGCGCTGCCTGCGGAAAGCGTGCAACTCTTCAAACTCGCGCAATCGCACGACGCAGCCGATATCGCCGCATGCGACGCCTTGTACGCGTGGTTCTTGCCACTGCTTCGCCTCGACACCGTGCCTGACTTCGTCCAACTCATCAAACTCGTGATGGCTGAAACGCAGACTGGCGACGAACGCGTGCGCGCGCCGCGTCAACCTGTCGAGGGCACCGAACGTGCTCGCGCGCTTGAGATCATTCGACGTGCACTTACGTCGAAACCGAAGTGAACGAGCAACGCTCGAACTCAACCGCGCATGTCATTGTCTGAGCCAACAGCGCATCAGTCGCATGCGAATCTCGCTCATGTGCGATTGTGTCTCACGAAACAAACTGTCGACCGCGGAAGACGCGATCTGGGTCGTACGCGTTCTTCGCGCGCTGTAGTCTTGAGAAATTCTCGCCCCAGTAGGCCGACTTCCACTGCGTGAGATTCTCATCTGGGTAGTTGAGATAGGCACCACCGCCGTAGGCGCTCTGCAGTGCGTCGCGAAGCTCTGTGACCCACGCAATGTTGGCGCGTGCGCGACTCTCGGTCGCATTCGCAGACCACCCACTCAGAATCTGACTCAGAAGCGTCGCATTTCTGTGTGGAAATGCAGTGTCGCTCGGCATGACCGCGGCGACCTGGCCGCCGAATGCGTGCGAGATGATCTGACCAAGGTCATTCTGCGCAATCTGCGGATGACCAACACGTGCGTCGAACGCCTCCTTGATCATCCCCGCCGCGGAGAGCGGAATCGAACCTGTGGCGAAGAGCGACACATTCTTCGATGGAGTCCCGGTTCCTAAACCGTCCTCGGTACACGACGGCACAGCGGTCGATGAATTCGTGCGCGTCGACGTGGAACCGACGGCGTACTCGAGCGATTGCGCGAGTGACTGCGCGGCCGCAAGACTCTCCAGTGATCGAACCTGTGTACGCAGCCGCGGGCTACCGCCGGTGACTGTCGACCACGTTGTTGTGCTCGTGGCGTTCGAGGGCAGCGTGGCAATCCATGCAGTCCACGCCGCGAATGCCTGCGCAGATGCAGCCCAAGGCCAAGTCATCGTGACGACCGAGAGCGGAACCCACGGTCGCGTTTCAATTTCCACTGCAGACACGATGCCGAACGATGCTCCACCGCCACGCAGCGCCCAAAAGAGCTCACTCTCATGTGAAGCGTCCGCATGAACAATCGAGCCATCCGCGAGTACGACTTCGTAGCGGCGAATCGCGTCGATCGTCAGGCCCGAGAGGCGCGACTGCGAGCTGTACCCCCCGCCCACCGCGATACCTGAGAGCCCAACACTTGGGCAAGATCCGCTCGTGAAGGTGCGTTGGCCGTGAGTGCAGTAAAGACTGCCGTAGATCGGTCCGAGCCGCGCACCCGCGCCGATGGTGGCGAGCCCGGACGGTACGTCGTACACCAGTGACGACATCGACGAGACATCGATGATGAGCCCGTCGGAGAGCGAGCTACCGATGTAACTGTGCCCGCCAGAACGTGGGACGACCGCGATGCCGCGTTGCCGCGCCCACGAGAGCGCCGCTGCGATATCACGAGCCGATACAGCGGAGACGACGGCAATCGGCGAAGCACGATGCCGACCGTTCCAACTCGTTGTGCGTGCGTCGTACTGCTTGTCACCGGCAAAGTGGACCCTTCCAGGAAGCAAACTTTCGAGCTTGGTCAGGTCATGCTCTGCGACAACGCTCGCACACGGCGGCTCCGCACGACTCAGACGCGTGCGAATCAGCGGAGTCAGTGCGAGAGCGACTCCGAGTCGTAACGCCGAACGCCGCGAGTAAGGAGTTGACGAGCCAGGAGTTGACGAGCCAGGAGTTGACGAGCCAGGAGTTGACGAGCCAGGAGTTGACG
>JBEIJG010000259.1:0-5084 GCA_040380385.1 Phycisphaeraceae bacterium
GCCTTTCACACCGGTGCCAACGAATGCGCCGGAGCCCGTGTGGACGGTGCCGGCGTAGACCGCAGAGGGCGTAGGAAGCGTGGCGAGTTCCGAGTCGAGGCGCGTCACCTCGCGTGCGAGTTCTGCGCGTCGCTGCGATGTTTCTCGTGATTCAAAGCGCCCACGAAGCGTTTCGCGTTGTTGATGAAGTTCTTCGATGCTCGCCATCGAAGTTGCAAGTCCGGGCGCGATGCCATCGGTCAGATTCGCGCGACGCCAACGCTCGCCCGACTCAATGGTGTCGAGACTTGCCACAGGTGCTGCGGCCGCGATGTTTCGAGCGGTTGCGTCGATGACCTCGAGTTCCGCAAGGGCGAAGTTGAAATCGCCGAGTCTCGGCGCGAGTTTCGTCGCAGTGATGCGCACGTATCGAGCCATCGCGCCAGGCGAATCAAACACGACGGGTGCTGTGCGTGGTGTTCCGAGCGATGCGCTTGTTCCCGTGGCAATCATGAAAACGGCGTCTTCAAACTCGGGCGAATCGCACGCTTCAACGCGGAACGCCTCGGGGAAACCAAAGCCGTCTCCGATGCCGTTGAACGGATCGCTTGCGGGATAGATGACGATGCGATCGAACGCTCGCGACGCGCCGAGATCCACCATGACCCACTTCGGTTCGTTTGGATCTGACGCGAGTTCGCTGTGGTAGCCAAATTGCGGTGATGCGCCACCAGCCGTAGCCGCAGTTGTTCGCGCGATTGCAGCGTCGATCGCTGCGAGTTCAGCGCCAGCTTGCGCTGCAAATGTCGCATCGAGTGCTGCGAGTTCCGTGACACATCGCGATCGGGAATCGCTCGCGCGTGCGCGGCGCTCTGCAACTTCCGGTGAGGTGTCGTAGCGCTTCTCAGCGCGATCGATCGCTGCAAACACCGATTGCAGCGCGTAGTAATCTTCTTGCGGAATCGGATCGAATTTATGGTTGTGGCACTGTGCACACTGCACCGTGACGCTCGCGAACGATCCGAGCGCATTTCCGAGCATGTCGTCGCGATCGAAATGGCGAGCGAATTTGCCGTCGATCTTCTCTTCGCTGACTTCTTCGTGGCCGATCAAGTCCCACGGTCCAGCGGCGAGAAATCCGAGTGCTTCAATGCCGTCGCGCGTGTTTGGATAGAGCGCGTCACCCGCAATTTGCTCTTCAACGAATCGCGCGTAGGGTTTGTCCTCGTTGAGCGCACGAATCACGTAATCTCGATACGGCCACGCGTTTTCGCGCGGTTTGTCCTTGTCGTAACCGTGCGTGTCGGCGTAGTGCACTACGTCGAGCCAGTGACGCGCCCACCGTTCGCCGTAGCGGGGGGAAGCGAGAAGGCGATCGACGAGTTGCTCGTACTTCGCGGGATGAGAGTCTGCGACGAATGCGTCGAGTTCCTCGGGCGTCGGTGGGAGACCCGTCAAATCAAAGGACACGCGGCGATACAGCGTGCGCGCGTCTGCTTCCGGTGCAGGTTCGAGTCCGGCGTCGCGCAATCGTGCGCGAATGAATCCATCGATGGAATACGTCGCGTCATCCTTCAAGCTTGGCTGCGCACTCGTGCGCACGATTGGCTGCAAACTCCACCAATCGCGTGGATCAGCGAGTTTCGCGCTCACGGACTCTGGCCAGTTGGCCCCCTCGTCGATCCAACGCTTGATGAGGTCGATCTCTGCTGGATTGAGTGGCTCGCCTTTCGGCGGCATCTCCATCTCAGGGTCGCCACCCGACACGTAGAGGTAGAGCGGGCTCTTGGCTGCATTGCCTGGCACGATGTTTGGGGCGGAGTATTCGCCACCTTCAAGAGCGATGGAGCGCACATCGACGCGATAGCCGCTTCGCTGTTTCACTGGCCCGTGGCAGGGAAGGCACTTGCTTTCGAGAATCGGCGCGATCTCACGCGCAAAGTCAACGGTGGGGATGCCTGAAGGCGCGGGCGCGATCGCGGGGGCGACCGGCGGATCCACCAGCGGATCAACCCGCGGATCCACCAACGGATCAACCCGCGGATGAAGCATGGACGAGAGCGATGCGACTGCGAGGATCGCGAGCATCGACGCACTCTAACGGAGCCTCCTAACGGAGCCTATTGGGGATCCCTAGACGTCCCGGTTCGAACTTGCGCAAACCGGGCAAGCCGCGCGGATCGAATCAGATCCTTCGCGGGGCCGCTCTGGAGATTCGCTTGTGGATTTCCGACTGGATTCGCCGGAAAGTTCGCTCAAACACTCGCCCTCGTCGCGGACTTTTGCGGACTGGTCCTCAAACGAAACCGCCCCGCGTGAAGCGGGGCGGCGTTCGGAGATGCCGGTGACAGGAATCGAACCTGCAAGCCTTTAGAGGGCGGCGGATTTTGAATCCGCTGCGTCTGCCAGTTCCGCCACACCGGCGAAGCAGGGAGTGTAGCGCGGGCTTCGATGGAGCGGATTCCTGTTTTTTCGCAGAACTCTTGAGAGATCCCCCTCCGTCGCGCGGAAGCGGGCGACGCCTCGGCGCGCAGTGCGCACGGCGGCCAAATCCGTCCCTCTTCACGGCAAGCACAACCGGAGAAACTCATGAAGCTCGGTCAACTCGTTTCCATCGTTGCGTCGGTCGCGTCCGCGCCCCTCGCTTTTGCGCCCTTTGCCTTCGCGCAGTCAGACAATTGCTCCTCCCCGATGCCTATCGCTGGCGGCGGGGTGTATCAATTTGATTTGAGCACATTCACTGCGACACAAGGTGTCGCTCAGGCATGCGTTGTGGGCGGCCAAGTCGTTCGAGATGGTTGGTATTGCTGGACGGCGGATTGTGATGGCATGGTCACGATCGATACCTGCAGCAATCTCCAAGTTGATACGACGCTCGCGATCTATCCGTTCGACATCGGATGCAACTGCCCAGGCGATCTTCCGCCGCTCTGCTGCTCAGACGACGACTGCGGTAAGCAAGCGCGCATCACCTGTGAAGTCCGCTGCGGTATGCGCTACCTCATTCGCATCGGCGCGAAGAACTCGCCGAGCTACACCGGAACGATGACGATCCAGTGCAACGGAAGTCCGTGCGGCGGCGGCGGCGGCGAGCCCGGTGAGCCGATCAACTGCGCTCCCTGCTGTGGTGGACGGCCAGCGCTCGTCGACTCGACTGCGGTGAATTTCAACACGGGTGCGGTTGCCGCAGGTACGAACTACAACATGTTCGGCGGACCCGCTGTGCGGCTCTTTGATCTTGGAAATCAGGGCAGCGCGCCGATCGGCACTGTGACGAGTTGGAGTACGGGGACGTATACGCATCCTTCGTGGACGCAGAACGATCTCGGCACCGTATTTGGTGTGGTGATCGATGACGAAGGCAACACGATCGTCACGCAGACGATCGTCTACATGACCAATGCAGTCGGATCACTCGGCGGCGCAGGAAGCGTGTATCGCCTTGACAGCGACGATGGTGCGGTGACGGAACTGATTCGTCTCCCCAACGCAACGACGACCGCGTTCCCACAGGGTTCTGGCCTCGGGCAAGTCGACTACAGCTGCGAGAGCAAGCTTTACTACGTCTCAAACTTTGAAGACGGCCGCATCTATGCGATCGACAAGACGGGTGCGGTGAAGAGTACGTTCGATCACGCAACTGGCACGGTGACTGGTGCGCTTCCCGCCGGCGGATTGCAAGAGCCGAATGACGTTGCTGGTCCAGTGCCGCTCGGCGAGCGCGTGTGGGCAGTGAAGGCCGTCGATGGCCGACTCGTCTACTCGCTTTGGATCGAAGACAACGGTAATCCGAATCCGGTGCGAAACAATGAAGTCTGGTCGGTCGCAGTCGACGCGAACGGCCTCTTTGTCGCGGGCACGGTGCAATTCGAAGTTTCGATGCCACAAGACGACGTCGATGTCACCAATCCCGTGGCAGATATCGCTTTCGACGCGAATTGCTGCATGTTCGCTTCGGAGCGCGGCATGACCGGCATTGATGACACAGCGGCTCATGTGGGTCGACTTATCAAGTTCTGCGCTGGAAAGAACGGTTGGGAGCGTGCGCCGGAAACATTCCTTGTTGGTCCGGCAAGCTTCGGGAACAACTCGGTCGGCGGGGTTGACATCGAAGGCGGCGCGAATGATCGCGTCTGGTCGATCGGTGATGCTCTTGAGATCGACTGGAGTACTCCGAACAACATCTACGGTCTGATTGGATTCCCATCGACTGGCGGTGATCGCGACAATTCGATTCTCATCGACTTCGACGGTGTTGTCAGCGAACAGCAGAAGACGCAACTCGGTTCGATTGATCTCTCTTGTGTCGACGCGCAGACAAGCAACTGTGAGTTCAAGACGAACGTGCTTGAGTGTGTGCCAACGGCGGATGGATTCTTCGCCTTTAACTGGGAAGTGGAGATCACGAACAACTCATCGAGCGAAGCGAATCTCTTGATTCTCTCGCACCCTGCCTTTGCGCCGAACAACGTGGTCGTACTCACGCCGCCGCTCCAGCCAGGGAACTCGATCGTCCTCAACATCCCGATCGAAGGCCTCGCACAAGGTGAGACGATTTGCTTCAACGCCACGCTCGCTTCGAGCAGTGCGCAAGAGTGCTGCTCCGAAGAAATCTGCCTTGAAATGCCGGTCTGCGATTGCTTCCTCTTCGATGCGCAGGTCAGCGACAACCCAGGCGTCGGCTCGTTCGATCTCTCGCTCACGGTCTTCAACGTTGAGTCCTTCGTTGGCGAATGGTTCACCTTCGCGGTGGCGCCGGGCTACGCAGCAACGGTTTCCCCGTCGCTCGTGAACATCCCCTCGCTCAATCCATGGACTGGTCTGGCGATCGCGCCGGTCACCGTCACGACATCGCTCCCTGCAGGTTCTCAAATCATCCTGATCGTCGGCATGCACTCGCAATCCTTCCACCCGTGCTGCTTCCGAGAGATTGTGATCACGGTGCCAGGTCAGTCGGGTAGCTCGACGCCAGGCGACGCGAATGCAGACGGCCGAATCGATGCTGCGGATCTCTCGATCGTCCTTGGCGGATGGGGACAGTCGGGCGCTGGTGATGTGAATGGCGACGGCACGACCGATGCGCAAGATCTCTCGATGGTTCTCGC
>JBEIJG010000260.1:0-5083 GCA_040380385.1 Phycisphaeraceae bacterium
AGAGAATGATCTTGTGAGAGCGTCGACATGGTGAGCAGCTCTTAGTGGGCGTGACCGTGATCGTGGTCGTGGCTGTGATCGTGACCGTGATCGTCGTGTGAGTGATCGACGCCCGGGTTCTTGACGCGCGCGAGGTACTTCACGCGTGGCTTCGTGTTGAGTTCTTCGAGCAGTTCGTAGGAGAGTTGGCTCTTGACCATCTGCGACACGCGCGACTTCGGATCGTTGAGATCACCGAAGACGATCGCTTGCGTCGGGCACGCCTGCTGGCATGCGGTGATGACCGCGCCATCTTCGACTGACCACGTCTCACGACCGCTGTCGACGCCGCCGGCCTTCGCCCACGCGTTCTTCGCGCGGATCTTGGCTTCTTGGATGCGCTGCATGCAGAACGAGCACTTCTCCATCACGCCGCGCGAACGCACGGTGACGTCGGGGTTGTGCTGCATGCGCGACCACGCATCGGGCTTCTCGTCGATCGGATAGTCCGAATTCGGAATGTCCTTGTAGTAGTCGAGGCCAACCTTGAGGAAGCCTTCCTCGCGGTCCGGTGTGCGCTTCTGGTAGTCGAAGAAGTTGAAGCGACGAACCTTGTACGGGCAGTTGTTGCTGCAGTAGCGGGTACCAATGCAACGGTTGTAAACCATCACGTTGATGCCCTGCTCGTCATGCACGGTTGCCGCAACGGGGCAGACTTGTTCGCACGGGGCGTTCTCGCAGTGCATGCACGCGAGCGGTTGCACCGCAAAGCCCGATGGATTGTCGACGCTCTTGCCGCGGAAGTAGCGGTCAATGCGAATCCAGTGCATTTCACGACCGCGCGCGACCATCGCCTTGCCGACGATTGGAACGTTGTTTTCCGCTTGGCACGCCACGACGCACGCGCTGCAACCCGTGCAGGTCGAGAGATCGATCGTCATCGCCCAGCGGTACTTCGCGCCGTCGAGATTCGACTCTTCCCAGAGCGAAAGACGGTGCGCGACGTGACCGACGTGACGCGCGAAATCAGGATGCGCCTTGTAGTTCTCGAGGCTCGACTCACGAACAAGGCTCGGAAGACGCGCTTGGATGCCGTCGGTTGGGACGTTTGCAATCAGCGCGTCAGCCGCACCGTGATCTTGCGTGTGAGCGAATGCGTACGTGCTGCCCGTCTTCGAGATCGAAGCCTTCGAACCGCCGAGCGCGGTCGTCGTGCGCAACGGATACGCGTTGAAACCCGCGCCATTTGCGATGCGTCCGCCTGCTTCGCCACGACCGTAACCAAGAGCGATCGTTGCGCAGTTGTCAGCGTGACCAGGAAGCGCCCACACGGCAGCTTCCATCGATGCAGAACCAACAGTCACCTTCGCCATGTCGCCTTGCTTGAAGCCAAGCGAACGAGCAGTTGCAGGCGACATGAGCAGCGCGTTGTCCCACGTGACCTTCGTCGCAACGTCGGGGACCTCTTGCAGCCAGCCGAGGTTTGCGAAGCGACCATCGCCGACCTTCGCATCGAAGGCGAACGCAAGTTCCATCTCAGTGCCCGAGTTCGCGGCCGCGGCGGTGCACATCGCGCCGAGCGCGTTGCCATCGACCTTCGGAGCTGCGGCAGCCTTGAACGCGGTCGACTCGACGTAGCCCCGATTGAGATTCTGACGCCACCACGTCTCAAACGCCGCGCCTGAAAGGCCGCTGACCTTCATGTGTGCGCGACGCACGATTTCGTAGCTTGAAGTTTCTTCGTCGCCCGTGAGCGCTGCGAGGACTTCGAGTGCGTTGCGTCCGCCCTGCTCGACATCGAGGATCGGAAGAATCAGCGGCTGCTGCACGACGATCGAACCGTCGATCGCGCGACCATCCGACCACGACTCAAGCGAGTGCGCGGCAGGAACGTGCCACGTGCATGCGGGCGACTTGCTCGTTTCGTTCGAGTAGAACGAGAGGTGGACGACTTCCTTCGCCTTCGACAACTTCGCGGCGAACGCAAGGTCTGCCGGCGCGTCGTAGAGCGGATTTCCACCGAGGAGTACGAGCGTTTCGATCGCGCCCGACTCAAGGGCGCCCGCGAGCTGCGCGAGTTGCGCGACTTCACCCGACGCTGGGCCCGACGCTGTTCCGTCGAAGTACGAAACCGTCGTGCCGACCGCGCCGAGTTTCTCGTTGATCGCGGCCGCGAGCGCAATCGTTGCTGGGTCCTGCATCCAGCCCGCGACGACCACTGCCGACGAACCCGCAGCCTTCAAGTCGGCGACGAGTTGCGCGAGGATTTCCTTGCCGTGCGCATCGAGCATCGCGCCAGCGCGTGCGTTGGTCGCGAGCGCATCGACGCCAGAAACGCCGAGTTCCTTCGCGATGACCGCCGCGAGCACTGGGATGTCGCTGCGACGAACCGCGAGGCGATCATCCGCACTCATGCCGGTGACCGTCAGCGACGGCTCAGCCACGTACATGCGCGAGAGCTCTTGCTTCGCTGGATCGGCCGCGTTGACGCGACGACCCTTCGCCCACGCCGCCGAGTGCGCGACGCCCGCAACTGGGCAGCCGAGGAGATCAGCGTCGAGTGCAACAATGACCTTCGCCTTCTCGAGGTTCGGCATCGCGATCGCGCCGCTCGTGGCCTTTGCAGCAGCGACGACGTTGTCGTTCGCCATCGCACTCCAGTTGCCCCACCACGCCTTCGGGTAGGCCGCCATGAAGCGCGTCTTCATGTCTTCAAGCGAAGGACTCATCGACGTGTCGACGAGCACCGCGAGACCAGCGCCGCCGTTCGCTTTGAACTTCGTCGCCGCTTCGCCGCACCACGCACTGAACGCGGTCCACGTGCTGGCTTGACCCGACTTCGTCAGCGAACGGCTGCGGTCTGGGTCGTAGAGCTCAAGGACTCGCGCTTGGATGATCGAGTTCGAGCCCGCTGCGAAGGGAAGCGCAGGGTTTCCTTCGAGTTTGATCGGACGACCATCGAAACTCTTCGCGAGGACAGGCCACGCGATGCCACCAACTTCAACCGAGGTCGCGTAGTGGATCGGCACACCAGCGGTGCGTCCGCCATTCGCGCCTGTGTCCGCTTGCGAGAAGGCGACGATCTTCGACTCGGGCCAACGGCGGCATGCCGCAAGACCAGCGAGTGCGATGCCCGCGCCCATCAACTTGATGAACGTGCGGCGGTCGTCGCCGGACGCGAGTTCCTGCGCATTCGGGCCGAACTCGCGCGCCATGATGTCGCGGAATTCCGGCGTTTTCTCGAGGTCTTCGGCGCTGCGCCAATACTCCGCGGGGGCAAACTTCAGCCCTGCATCTTTGCTCGCGGTATCGCAGCCGTGGCGTGATTCGTGCATCGAATTCTCTCTTGGTCGCGGGTGATCTGGCTCGCGCCAGTTCCGGTCTTCGGGCTTACCTTTTGTGTTCGTTTCTTGCGTTCGTTTCCGCGCGAAACGCGGCGTGCGATCAGCGGTGGCAGGTCGAGCAATCTTCGCTCGGACTGATGTGGTACTTCTTCTTGAGTGCTTCGCGGTCTTCCGCGGTGAGGTCGGTCGCCGAGTCAAATCCGAGATTGGTGATCTCGCTCGTCGGACGCAGGTTGATCTCGGGGTTGCGGTGGCACTCAAGGCACCAACCCATCGAGAGCGGCGACTTCTGATAGACGACTTCCATCGTGTCGATGCGGCCGTGGCACGAAACGCACCCGATGCCGCGATTCACGTGCGCCGAGTGATCGAAGTACGCGAAATCAGGCAGCTTGTGAATGCGCGTCCACTCGACGGGCAGACCAGTCTCGTAGCTCTCACGCACCGGCTCGAGCTTCGGACTCTGCGGACGAATCTGCGTGTGGCAGTTCATGCAGGTCTGCGTTGGTGGCACGCTCGCGTGCGCGGCCTTCTCAACCGACGTGTGGCAGTACCGACAGTCCATGCCGAGTTCACCCGCGTGGAGCGCGTGGCTGAATGGCACAGGTTGCTTCGGCTGGTAGCCAACTTCGAGCGTTTTTGGGCTGAATCCGTACGCCACGAAGAACACGGCGTAGAGCGGAATGGTCAGTGCTGCAGCGATGATCGTCGGCAGCAGAAGGTTCGACCACTTGGGGAAGAGAAACCTGCTCATCTCTGGAAGAGCTCCTGAGTGGATCGCGAAGCGAGTGCTGCGCGACCAACGAGTGACCCGTGTAAAGAACCGACAACAGAATCGAGGGAACCGAAAAAGGCCTGTACGGACATCGTGAAAAATCTCACAAAGTCCATTTGGCCATACTAGACCGAGCCGCCGAGGCCGTCAATCCGTCGACAACTTGGGTCGTGATCGGCCGAGCGGTTCTCGGCCCTCCAAACTTGTTTTGAATGTTGCGCGCGCGTTGGGTCGAGGGGCGCGAGGTTTGTACTTGGATGCCCCTCGCTCACGAGGCCTTGGACCGACACGCTCACGCGCCGGTCGGCTGGACCCCGAAGAATGATTTCGCGTTTGCAAAAACGGCCTCGCGGACGCGACCCTCCGGCTCCCCGCGAAGCGCCGCCAGAGCTTCGACCACGTGCACGACGTACTTCGGGGCGTTCGGACGGACGGTCCGGTGGGGTTCCGGCGTCAGAAACGGGGCATCGGTCTCCACCATGATCCGGTCGAGGGGCGCGAGCCGAGCCGCCTCGTGGGTCGACTTTGCGTTTCGGAACGTCACGACGCCCGTGAACGAGACTGAGGCGCCAAAATCGAGCAAAAGCCGCATTTCTCGCGGACCGGCCGTAAAGCAGTGGAAAACGAAGCGCTCGGGCGGGAGGCCGCTCTCCCGGAGGACCGGGATGAGTTCATCGAACGCCTCGCGGCAATGAAGGACGATTGGCTTCGCGAGAGCGGGCTCTTCTCGGTGCCAACGGGCGATTGCTTCGAGTTGAGCCTCGAGCACGGGCCGCTGGACCTCCTGCGGCGGGTCGGCGTAATGGCGATCGAGGCCCAGTTCGCCCCACGCCACACACTTGGGCGAGCGGCCGGCCGACCGCATTTCCTCCCAGTCCGCGGGTTCGTCGGCGTACAGCGGGTGCACGCCGGCGCTCGCCCACAGATTCGAGTGCGCTTCGGCAAGGGCGCCGGTACGGCGGGCGTCGCGGGTGGTCGTCGCGAT
>JBEIJG010000261.1:0-5055 GCA_040380385.1 Phycisphaeraceae bacterium
CGGTCCTTCACTCTGGACTCACCGAGGCGCAGCGCAACCAACAGTGGACGCTTCTGGCCGAAGGCGGCGCGGACCGTGGCGCAGATGTCGTGGTCGGCGCACGCAGCGCGATCTTCGCCCCGATCCCCGATGGCACGCTCGGCCTTGTCATCGTCGACGAGGAGCACGAACCGGGCTACAAGCAAGATTCAGCCCCCCGCTATCACGGCCGCGACGCCGCGATTCGCCGCGCGCAGCTCGCGAAATGCCCCATCGTCCTTGGCTCCGCGACGCCGAGCCTCGAGAGTTGGATGAATGCGGTCGAGCGGAAGATTTCGACGCTCCACCGTCTCACCAAGCGCGCGCCCGGCCTCAACGTTCCGAAGGTCGCGGTCGTCGACTTCGGCGCCGAACGCCGACTTGTGAACGAGAAGCGCCCGAGCCTGATCGGCGCGACCTTGCGCGACGCGATGCGCTTCACCCTCACCGACGGCGGCCAAGTCCTCCTCCTCCTCAATCGCCGCGGCTACGCGAACTACATCGCCTGCACCGACCCCCGCTGCGACTGGATGCTCACCTGCACCGAATGCGACGCCGGCATGGTCTGTCACGTCGATGGCGCAGGCGAAATCCGCCGTCGATACGTGCGCTGCCACCACTGTCTCGCCGAGCAGATGCTCCCGCAAAAGTGCCCCGATTGCGGCAAGCCTGTGACGGTGTTTGGCCTTGGCACCCAGCGCGTCGAAGAGGAACTCACGCGCACGTTCCCGAGCTTGATCGAAGGCGAAACGCTCCTCCGCGTCGATGGCGACACGATGCAGACCGCCGCGCATTTCCACGACGCGCTCGAACAGTTCGGTCGCGGCGACGTGCGCGTCTTGATGGGCACACAGATGATTGCGAAGGGGCTCGACTTCCCGAACGTGCGCCTTGTCGGCGTGATCTCGGCCGACACCGCGCTCGCGCTGCCCGATTTCCGTGCCGCTGAGCGCACCTTCCAACTGGTTTCGCAAGTCTCAGGCCGCGCGGGCCGCGGCGAGAAGCCCGGCCGCGCGATCATCCAGAGTTTCGAGCCAGACACGCCCGCGATCCGGCTCGCCGCGAGCCACGAGTTCGAACGCTTCGCCACGCAGGAACTCGAAGATCGCAAGCAGTTCGGTCTCCCCCCCTATCGCCGCCTCGCGCGGCTGATCGTGCGGCACCCCGGCGAAACCGAATGCGCCAATCGCTCCTCCCAACTCGCGGACGCGCTGCGCTCGTTCTCGGGCGCGGTCGAGGTTCGCGGCCCGTCGATCTGCCCGATCGCGCGGATTGCCGGCAAGTACCGACGCCAAATCGAACTCACCGCCGACAGCGCCGCGGAAATCTCGCGCGTCTTGGCGGAAGCCCGTTCGCGCGGGCTTCTCAAACTCGGCGAAGAACTCGCCGTCGACGTGGATCCGATCAGTGCGGTTTAAAGCACGCCGCGCGGGCTGAAAAAACGCGCCCTTTCTCGTAGAATCGCCCCACTTCGCGCTGCTCACGGCGCGCTGCCGCACGTCGACTGGTTCTCGCGAGGCTTCGCGACGCCAGAGGTGATGAAACTGAGTTGCTGAAACTGGAGTTCAAGCGATGGCCCACACGGGTGCCAGCACGGATGGTTCCTTCCCCCCCGCACCTCAGTCGGTCAACGGCTGGCAGTCGGACTACGTCGAGTCACTTTTCGCGCAGTTCCAGACCAACCCCGACTCGGTTCCAGCCGAGTGGAAGAACTTCTTCCGCGGATTTGAACTCGGCCTCTCGAAAGAGGCGAGCGCGCCCGCGTCCACTTCTGCGGCGCCGGCATCAAGCGTCGCGCCCACTGCCACGACGACGACAGGCGGACTCCACCCCGATCAACGCAAGGTGGATGAACTCATCCATCGCTACCGCACGTTCGGTCACCTCGCGACGCAACTCGATCCGCTCGGCACCACGCGCCCGTTCCCCGAGATGCTGACGCTCGAAGCTGTCGGCCTCGGTGACGACGCGCTCTCGCGCGCATTCGACCCAGGCACGCTGCCACTCGACAATCCATCGACGCTCGGCGAAATCGTCTCTTGCCTCGAGCAAACCTACTGCGGCTCGATGGGCGTTGAATTCATGCACATCGCATGCCCCGAGCGCCGCGCATGGCTCGCGAAGCGCCTCGAAGGTACGCGCAATCGCCCGCAGTTCTCAGCTGAACAGAAGAAGCGCATTCTCTCGAAACTTCTTGAGGCAGACAGCTTCGAAAACTTCCTCGCGAATCGCTACGTCGGCAAGAAGCGCTTCGGCCTCGAAGGCGGCGAGTCGCTCATCCCGATGCTCGATGCCGTGCTCGAAACGGGTCCCGCTCTCGGCGTGCAGGAATTCACGTTCGGCATGGCGCACCGCGGCCGCTTGAATGTGCTCGCGAACATCGTCGGCAAGAACCTGCAGCAGATCTTCACTGAGTTTGACGAGGCGTGGACGGCAGCGTTCGCGTCGGGCGGCGGCGACGTGAAGTACCACATGGGGTACTCGAACGAGCACGCAACTTCGACCGGGCAAAAGCTCCGCGTCGTGCTCGCCGCGAACCCCTCGCACCTTGAGTTCGTGAACTCCGTCGTGATGGGCCGTTGCCGCGGAAAACAGCGCCTTTTGGGCGATGAAGCGCGCAAGGCCGTCGTGCCCGTCATCATCCACGGCGACTCCGCGTTCCCAGGTCAAGGCATCGTCGCTGAGTGCTTCAACATGATGCTCCTCGACGGCTACACCGTCGGTGGAACGATCCACTTCATCGTGAACAACCAAGTTGGTTTCACGACGAATCCACGCGACACCTTCGGCGGCCAATACGGCACCGACCTCGCGAAGGGTTACGAGTGCCCAATCATCCACGTCAATGGCGACGACGCCGAAGCGTGCGCGTGGGCTGCGAAACTCGCGATCGATTGGCGTCAAACCTTCGGCCACGACATCGTGGTCGACATGTGGTGCTATCGAAAGAGCGGCCACAACGAAACCGACGAACCGATGTTCACGCAGCCGCTGCTCTATGCGCGCGTGAAGAAGGCGCGTCCGGCATTCAAGACCTATCGCACGAAACTCACGGCCGAAGGTGTCATCACCGACGCCGAAGTCGAATCGATGCTCGCCGCACGCGTCGCCGTGATGGACGAAGCGCAAAGCGCCGCGAAGAAGCAACCGATCGATCCGGTCATCGATCCATATCGCAATGTTTGGGCGGGCGTGAGCGGTCAGTACTCACACGAACCCGTGCAAACGGGCGTCGCATTGGAGAAGCTCGACACGCTCGCGAAGGCTCTCGCGCAGACACCGGATCACGCGACCGTGCACAAGACCGTCGCGCGATTGCTCGAAGGTCGCGCGGGCGCGATTGCCTCGGGACAAATCGACTGGGCGCTTGCGGAACTTCTCGCGTACGGATCGCTCCTCGAAGAAGGTCATCCTGTGCGCCTCTCGGGCCAAGATGTCGAGCGCGGCACCTTCAGCCATCGCCACGCGGTGGTGAATTGCCAAGACACGAACGAGGGCTTCTGCTCGCTCAACACGCTCGCTGAGAAGCAAGCGCGGTTCTGTGTGCACAATTCGCCGCTCACTGAAAACGCAGTGCTCGGATTTGAGTACGGCTACTCGCTCGGCGACCCGCGCATGCTCGTGATTTGGGAAGCGCAGTTCGGTGATTTCGCCAACGGCGCGCAAGTGATCATTGATCAATTCCTCGCGTCCGGTGAAGCGAAGTGGAAGCGTTCGACGGGTCTCGTCATGCTGCTTCCACATGGCTACGAAGGCCAAGGCCCCGAGCACTCGAGCGCACGACTCGAGCGCTTCTTGCAGCTCTGCGCCGACGACAACATGCAGGTTGTCTACCCAACGACCTCCGCGCAAATCTTCCACCTCATTCGCAAGCAGGTGAAGCAAGGCTTCCGCAAGCCACTCATCGTGATGACGCCGAAGTCCATGCTGCGACTCCCCGCCGCGGTCAGCCGCGTCGAAGGCTTCGTGCACGGTCACTTCCGTCAAGTGTTGCCTGACGTCGGCATCGCGAAGGGCGGCGAAGACTCGGTCAACAAGGTGCTTCTCTGCTCGGGCAAGATCTATCACGAACTCGCCGCGCAACGCGAGAAGAGCGGCCAGACCACGACCGCCATCGTGCGACTCGAGCAACTCTTCCCGTTCCCCGACGGCGCGCTCACGAAGGTGCTCGCGATGTACCCGAACGCCAAGAAGTTCGCGTGGGTGCAAGAAGAGCCGCGCAACATGGGCGCGTATCGCTTCGCACAAACGCAACTGAAGGAACTGCTCGCGATCGATGTCGATTACATCGGCCGCACTGATAGCGCGAGCCCTGCAGTTGGCAGCCAGAAGCAACACGCGATTGAACAAGACAAGATTCTCACCGAAGCGATTGGCGCCGCGAAGGCTGGCGACGGTCCTGCGGGAGGCCCTGGCAGCAAGAAGGAAGCGACGCAGAAGTAAGCGACGCGGAAGTACGGAAGGCAGAAGTTTGAACAGCGCAGCGATGGCGCGTCTCACCGGACGTGAGTCCTCGTTGCTCAGCAGATTGACCGCGAAGACACACGAACTTGGAAAGCAACCGACATGGCAGTCGATATCACCATCCCATCTCCCGGCGAATCCATCACTGAAGTCTCACTGAGCGGCTGGCTCAAGGACGACGGCGCATACGTCGAGAAAGACGAATTGCTCGCAGAGATCGAGTCGGACAAGGCGACGCTTGAACTGCGCGCGCCCGCGGCTGGTGCGCTGAAGATCGTCACCAAGAAGGGTGACGGCATCAAGGTCGGCACGGTGGTTGCGGCGATCGATACGTCAGTTGGAGCGGTCGCCGCTGCGGCGGCTCACGTCTCTGGGGCGGTCGCTGCTGCGGCAGCTCCCTCTGGTGGGAGCCATGTTGGAGCGGTCGCTGCTGCGGCAGCTCCCTCTGGTGGGAGCCATGTTGGGGCGGTCGCTGCTGCGGCAGCTCCCTCTGGTGGGACTAAAGTTTCGGGGGTTGCGAAGAAGGTTGCTGCCGAAAAGGGCGTCGACACCGCAGCGATCGCGGGCACTGGC
>JBEIJG010000262.1:0-5052 GCA_040380385.1 Phycisphaeraceae bacterium
CGCGGCAGCACCACGATGCGCAATGAACATCGCATGCATGAAGCCCATCGGATTGGGCGCGAGTTCAACGGCAATCGGCATACTCGTCTCGCAGAACGACGGAAGTTCACATCGCCATACCGTCGGCACGACACCCATGGATTGCATGCGCTCAATAAGCGCCAACGCACCGCCAACATGCTCCGCAGTGAGCGTCTTAAGACGCGTCGCACGAACGCAGACCGTCTCGTTGAAGCCAGAAATCCACACGCGCGCTGCTGCGACCTCCGCTGCACCGGGTATCTCGGTCGGAACGCACACGATGAGATTGCCCCCACTCCAATGCAGCACCGGAGACGGAGTGTCACGCGGCACATCGATGCGACGCGCGAGCGATCCTCGAGCAATCAAAATCGCGCGCTCACGCCATGCAACGCACTCATCCAATCGGAGGGCTTTGGCAAATTCGAGCGCTTGTGGGTCGTCTCGATCGATGATCGCTCGCGCTGTCGTGAGAAGTGGCTCGAGCGGACTTCCGAACTGATCAGGCGCCATCAAGAACACGCGATCGACGAAGCCGCCACGCCGGTCGTGAATTCCGCCATGCGTGGCGCTACTCAACCCGTTGTCGAGATAGACATCCGCCGCAAACGGCAATCTTGGATCGATTTCGCTGACATCCATCGTGCACTCTCCAATCGCGTGCGTGTCATCGCACGGAGGTCAGTGCATCCAGAGCGACGCGCACGCCGCCCGATCAGAAGAAGATCGGGGCAGCACACAGCGCTCGCAATCGCGAGGTTGACGGCGCGTTTCCCGCACGCCGCCCGCATCGATATGGCACCTTGCCTCGCGGCCGGTTGCCGGAGCGCACGCCGTTGACGCGGCGTGCGCATCACTCGGGATGCACTTCAAGTTGTTGCGGTGTGCTCGACCAACGCCACATGCGCCGGGTTCACCGACACACCGCATCAGACTCAAGAGCAGAGGCAGCCATGATCATCATGGTCGCTGCGATCCTCGATTTTGCCCGTTTCTGGCTGTTTTTCGCCAGTTTTGGGCCGCATCGAACTAGCACCGTGGTCGGATTCAGGACTCGGTTGCCGAGCGGGCGAACCCGCTGCTCTTGATGCTGACCGAAGGAATTTATCACCATTTCCGCATGAAGCCAACGTGCGGGCGTGGAGAATCGCGATATTTCCGCGTTGCGCTCCGATGAGCGTCTCCCCGACAACACTGTTCCGCGACACGTTGAAGTCTGCCGAAGTTTGCCTTCGCTGGATTGAGGCTGCTTCCCCTGACGTGCCGATAGCCCACCAACCCAATTGCGTATGACTTCAACTTCACGGCCCATCATCGCCGGCGTCGATTTTCGCAACCCAAACCTTGGCGTAAGTGCGCTTGGGTTGAGCGCGGTCGCACTCTTGTATCCGCGACTTGGTGCATGCGACGTCTTCGATTGGCGTCGGGGACATCGTCGTGCGGACGCTGAGATTTTGCGTCATGCCGGGATCGCGCAGTCGGGTGCCGCACAAGCCGCATTCGACATCATCGGTTGGAGTCAGACGCGGAAGTTTTGGCAATCCGACTCCTCGCTTCACGCCGTGATCGCGCAGTACACGGGTCTCCCAATTGGGGTCGGCGCGAGCGCCATCGCTCGATCCTCGGGACTCCTCGACGCGAGCGGCGGCGATAGCTTCGCGGACATTTATGGTTTGCGACGCTTCGTGCGCGTCACTCGCCCGAAGCAAATCGCGCTTGCGCTCAAGCGTCCCCTCGTACTTCTTCCACAAACCTACGGCCCATATCGCGACCCAAATTTGCGTGCGATCGCTGGTGACATCGTCGCGCGCGCGACATGTGCCGTCGCGCGCGATGCGCGCAGTTACGAAGTTCTCAAGGAAATCGTCGGCAATCGTTTTGATCCAGCGAAGCATCTTGTCGGAACCGACATGGCGTTTCGTCTGCCAACGATTGACCCTTCGGCACAGGCGCTCGAGGTGGTTGAGCGTGCACGCACGATCGCGCGTGGCGCAGCGGTCGCGGGCTTCAACATCAGCGGCCTCATCGCAAATGCACCTGAGAGTTGGCGCGAGTACCGCTTCCGCGATGACTACTTCGCGACATGCGTCAAACTCGTTTCGCGTTTACTCGCCACAGGTGCGGGCGCTGTTGTGCTCGTCCCGCACGTCGTCATTCGCGGCAGCGCAGAAACCGAATCAGATATCCACGCGAGCGAGAAGTTGCTTGCAGCGCTTGCACCAGCGGAGCGCGAGCGCGTCGTCATCGCGCAGGGGTATGAGTTCCCGACGGAGGCGAAAGCCATCATCAAGCGGCTTGATTGGTTCAGCGGCTCGCGGCTGCACGCAACAATCGGTTCTCTTTCGAATGGCGTCTCAACCGCGACTATCGCGTACAGCGATAAGGCGCGCGGCATCTTCGAGGCTCTCGGCGTGGGCGACACCGTCGCCGACCCGCGCGTCCTTTCGAGTGATGAAGTGGTCGAGCATCAAGTGCGATGTTTCGCGGAGCGCGATCGACATCGCGCGGCCATCGCTGAGCGCTTGCCGGGAATTCTCGCCATCGCGGATCGGCAGATGGACGACATTGCGCGTCTGTTGAAGACGCAGCGTGCGTGATGATGCTGGCGTCGCGCGCTTGAGTGTGCGCGCTCCCTAAACCGCGCGCTCCCTAGACCGCACGGTCCCTAGACCGCGCGTTCCCTAGACCGCGCGTTCCCTAGACCGCGCGTTCCCACGTCGTTCCTTGCGGCCCGTCCTTGATGCGTACACCAAGCGCCGTAAGTTCATCGCGTACGCGATCACTCTCAGCCCAATCTTTCGCCGCGCGCGCCGCACGTCGACGCTCAAGCAACGCTTCCACTTTCGACGCGAGATCATCGGCCGCCGCCGACTGGAGTGCCTCGTTCCGCTCAAACACGCCGAGGACGGAATTCATCGCATCGAGCGCGGCCAACTCAGCGGGCGGATCGCCAGCGGCGTCTTCAGTAATCGCCATGTTGAGCGCTGCAATCGCGCGCGCGACATTCAAATCGTCCGCAAGCGCCTCCTTGAACTCGATCAACGCGCGTTGGAATGGACCCGCTCCGGTGCCCGCAGAGCGTGCGGCAAGCGAACTCCGCGCAGACGACCAACGATCAATCATGCGCTGGCAATCGCGAAGCCCCTGCAACGTGAAGTTCGAATTCGTGCGGTAATGCGTTCGAACCAACTCAAGCCGCAACGCTGCGGGCGTCACACCCTTCGCAAACAAATCGCGTGCCGTGAAGAAGTTGCCCTTCGACTTCGACATCTTCTCACCTTCAACCTGCAGATGCCGCGTGTGGAACCACATGCGCGCGAACGCCGGTCGACCACTCGCACAGCAACTCTGCGCGACCTCGCATTCGTGGTGCGGGAAAATGTTGTCCTCACCGCCCGAGTGAAGATCGATTTCGTCGCCAAGCAGCATGCGCGCCATCGCGCTGCACTCAAGGTGCCAGCCCGGATATCCCTCGCCCCAGGGGCTCGGCCACCGCATCAAATGCGTTGGATCCGGCTTCCACAACATGAAGTCGGCGGGATGGCGCTTGACCGCCTGATGCTCCGCGCTGATACGACCGCCTTCACCCTCGCGGAGTTTGTCGAGCGTGTTTCCTGAGAGCCGGCCATACGCCGAGAAACTCTCGACGCTGAAGTACACAACCCCGTCCTTCGCAACGTACGCGTGCCCGCGCTCGATGAGTTGTTCTACAAGCGCGATCATCTGCGGCACGCAGCGCGTTGGACGCGGCATCAATTCGGGATGCGTGCGCTCTTCGATCGCCACTTGCAGTCCAAGGTGCCGCGCGTCCTCGAGGAATCGATCGGCGTAAAACGACGCGATCGCATACGGGTCCGCAGGATCAATCTCTGCACCCGCAGGCAACTTGCCCGATTTCTTCGCCTCTGCGATGCGACGCCCCGCGACCGCCATCTTGTCTTCACCGCCACCGTCGGCCGCATCGTCTTCCGTCATGTGGCCAACATCCGTGATGTTCATCACATGCTTGACGCGGAAACCGTGGAGTTGCAGCGCGCGACGCAAGATGTCGGCGTTCAAGAACGAGCGGAAGTTCCCGATATGCGCGTCGTCGTAGACCGTTGGGCCGCAGGAATAGAACGTCACGGTTCCGTCCGCAGCAATCGGCGAGAAGTTCTCAATCGACTTCGTGAGCGTGTTGTAGAGGCGCATCGTCATGGCGGAGCGCGAGAATAGCACGACCGTTGAGGTTCGCTCACGTGGGATGAAGCACAGCCGATGAGACGTCGTCACGACCGCGCGTCAAACGCGCGCTCTCGAACAGGCACGGCCGGATTCCCCGCGTAGATTTTCCACGGCGCGAGATCGCGCATGGCAACACCGCGGGCTCCGAGAATTGCGCCAGTGCCGACCGTTACACCAGGACCGACGAAAGCATCGGCTGCGATCCAAACGTCGTCACCGATCGAAATGGTTGCACGCACGAGCGGCATCGACGCACGGCGATGGTCATGCGTTCCCGCGCAAAGATGCGCACCTTGCGAAACGGTCGTGCGACTCCCAATCTGTACTGGGCCGAGACAGTAGAGAATCGCGCGGTCTCCGACCGAACTCTCCGCACCGATCGAGAGATTCCAAGGGCACTCGATGATGACCGTGCGTCGGATATTCGCCGTTGCCGCGAGCTGCGCACCAAACGCGCGCAGGAGCATTCGTCGGAAGCCGTACCAGTTGTGGAAACTCGCGCGGAAGAGCGTCGCTTGCACACTACCCCACAGGAGACGCTTGATCTTTTCTGTGGTTGAGTAAGGACTGATCCGCCGCGACGCAAGCACATGATCGCTCGACGTCACCCGCGAGAGATCGCGCCCATCAACTGTCATCGTGCGATCTCCGATGCGCTTCGCTCCAAGCGTTTCCGTGCATGTTCGCCCGCAACTTCTGTCAGCAATTCAAGCCAACGTCGCATCGCATGTGGGGAACCCGCTCGTTCAACGATGTGATGCCGCGCGCGCTCACCCATTTCCGCAGCGACCGCACGATCTGACGCAA
>JBEIJG010000263.1:0-5045 GCA_040380385.1 Phycisphaeraceae bacterium
CGATCAGATTCTCGCGAACGGAAATCAACAACCGGATGCCGACGGTCGCAACGTGATCGGAACGATCCGTCCGGCCAACGAAGGTGGCTGAAGTCCAGCGCGCAGGTGCCGGCCAACGGCGCCAACAGTACGCGCAGTCTCAACCAATACAAAAACAAACACGCGCGCCGATTGGCGCGCGTGTTTGTTGGTTGCTTGCGGGCGGGCAAGCAGTCGCAGTACTGAAAGCGAGTCCGGCCCTTTCGGGTCGGAATCGCAGGTCGCGGGGTTCGACGTTCCTTGTCGATCCCGTCAACTGCCGAGCCGTCCTTGGCTCAGCGGAAACGAATCTCGGAAACATCCTGCACGCACCCGTGGTGCAGGATTTTGCAGGATTTCGACCGTTGCCTCAACGTCCGCGCTCGGGCGCATCCTTGCGCCTCTGCCATCCACACACCGTTGCCGGCGTTCCCTCGCAGCCTTCCACACGACGATCCATGTCGAGTCTCGGGCTTGTTCGTTTCAATCGCGAAGAAGTCCTTTCGGGCTGCGTCGCGTAAGTCTTCATCACAGTTCAGTCATGGTCGGTCATGTTCAGTCATGGTCGGTCAGCTCGGCGTGCCTCAAGCGCTGCGCCATAGAGTTGTCCGACTTCCTTCGTATCCATCGACTCTTGCTTCCACTGCTCGCTGTCGACGACCTCGAGATGGTCAAAGACGCCAAGCACCGTGACCTTGTCTTTCAATCCGTACGACTCGAGGAGGCGATCGGGAATGCGCACGCGCCCCGCGGAGTCGAGTTCGATCTTTGCTGCCTTCGACATCACCTGCGTATCGAGATTGACGGTTCGTTGGTCTCGCAAAAACTCACGAGGAGTTGCCCGAACCACCGACTCAAACAACTTCGAGGGCCACAACCAGAGATGCCCATTGCTTCCCGGAAGCGCTACCCACTGAGCCCCGTGCTCCTCCGTTTGGATGGAGTCGCGGATCTCGGCTGGGATGGCCAAGCGCCGCTTCGTGTCGAGGGAGTGATCAAACTGCCCGAGAAACATGCGGCGGTCCCCTTTAGGACACGGTGAAGATACAACACCTTGCCCCACCTTTCAACACCTTGCCCCACTTTCCTGCACTTTTTGATGCAATTTTTGGTTGTCGATTTTGGGCCAATCACGCCCACTTGGGTGGCTTCACGGCATAACCGCCTCATATTGCTGGGGTTAGGCGATTCGAAGTGCTGGGCGGTTCAGCCACAGCGAATCTCCGTCGGCTCTGTTGGTTCCAGCCCGCATGCTCCCTCCCCCCACCGAAGCGACCGTCGAAGCGCTTACCCGCGTCCCGAACGCGCAGTACCTCATCACCACTGCCTACGGCGACGTCCGCGACGGCCGCATCATCGACCGCGTGCAGCAGTGCGGGACGGTGCCCCCAATGCTCTTGGTGGCGATGGAGAAGGGCCACGTACTCTCACCGCTGATCCGCGATAGCCGCACCTTCAGCCTGTCGCTGCTTGACCCGAATGAACGCCTGCTCCAGCGCGTGTTCGGCCCCGATCGACGGATCGGCGACGACCCGTTCCTGACCTATCCGTTTACGAAGGGCGTGCTTGGCGCGCCGATCGTGACCCGTGCCGTGGCGTGGTTCGACTGCGAAGTCGTGCGCCACCTCGATATGGAAACCAATTACGAGCTCTACATCGGCGTCGTTCACGCTGCGGGACTCGGAACTCCGCCTGCGCAGCGGCTCAACGCAGCGCTCACCATGACCCGCAATGGCGACGCGCGAGCGCCCCGAACGCGACTCGCACTCGATCGCAGCGGCGCGGCTGAGAGCCCGGCCGAGCGCACGCGCAGCAAGCCTGCAGTAGCACTGCCGCCAACCGCAGTGCCCGCGAAGAAAACGGCGCCGCGGTCGCGGGCGTAGTCAGAACCTCCGCCGCCCAGCATCACCGGCGCACCGCGGCAATTCCCGCGTCGCGCCTATTCTGCGCGAATGCTTCGGCTTCCTTCGCCTCCAACCGCTCTGCGTGACGATCCCTCAAATCGTCTCGGCCTCGACTACCTCAACGAAGCATCCACGCTGCCGAAACTCGGCTACGGCATCATCGACATCCACGCTCATATCAATGGCCTCGCTGCCGCGGAAGTGTGGCACCCAATTGCGAGCGCCTTCGGGGTCGAGCGCACTTTTTCGATGTCGCGACTCGAGGATATTGCGGCGCTGCGTGAACGACTCGGCGACGCGATTGAGTTCATCGCGTTCCCCGACTTTCACGACCAAGATCGCCGCCGCGGACATGGCGTTGGTTATCTCGAACGCATTGAGAAGTATCGCGAGGCTGGTGCGCGCATCGTGAAGTTCTGGAACGCACCCCGGTTCATCGACTTTGGCCATGACGCGGGCGAACCGCAGATGTTGGCGCTCGATGGCGCGCTTCGGATCGAGCAGATGAAACTCGCTGAGCGCCTTGGCATGATGTGCATGACGCACGTCGGTGATCCGGACACCTGGTTCGCGACGAAGTATGCCGATCACACGCGCTACGGCCGCAAACTCGACCATTACATCCCACTGCGTCGAGCGCTTGACCGCTTTGCGATGCCGTGGATCGCAGCGCATCTTGGAGGATTCCCCGAGGATCTCGGGTTTCTCGACGCGCTCCTCGAAGCGCACCCGAATCTCCATCTCGATACCAGCGCAACCAAGTGGATTGTGCGTGAGCTCGGTCGCCACCCCCGCGACGAAGTTGTGAGTTTTCTCACGAAGTGGCGCGGCCGCATCTTCTTCGGAACAGACACCGTAACGACGGATGAACATCTTCGTGACGGTGATAAATCGAGCGAGATGGCGCGCAAAGCAACGAGTCGCGATGCCGCGCATGATCTCTACGCGAGCCGCTACTGGGCGCTTCGCATGATGTGGGAAGGTGTCGGCGAAACTCCGTCACCGATCGCCGATCCTGATCTCGCGATGGTCGCTCCCGATCGTCACAGCCCGAATGACGCGCCGCTCTTGCGCGGGATCACGGTCCCACCAGACTTGTTGCGCGATCTCTACCGTGACGCGGCGCTTCGACTCTTCGAGACGTTTTCGACGAAGCCATGACCAAAACCATGACCAGATCCATGACCAAAACCATGACCAAAGCCATGACCAAAGCCACGAGCGAAGTCGTGAAAGGCACGCGAGAGCGCGGCGACATCATCCGCGAATCGATGGATGAGTGACGCACGCGGACCAGATTCATGCCCGCCGAGCGAAATCGACGCGTGCACGAATGTTGGTCGTTCGGCAGCAAGTCCCCAAAGCGCAGGACGCGGTGATGGCGTCATCGGACCAGCGGCGAGTGACGCCGGACATCGGTCGCCCGCACAACTCACGGGATCCGTCACAAGTCCATCTTGATCGACCAAGAGTGCATCGACGGCTGCGAGGAGTTCCCATGGTCTTTCCGCGCGTGCGTCGAGGATGATTTCAGGCGCACTGACTGCGTCGCACAAGAAGCGCGAGCGCTCCAAGACCCGCGGCGTCGCGGGCGACGCGATCAAACGAAGCCGCACACCGCTTCCAACGAGCGCGACGTGCGCCATGCCGATCGCGCGCGCGACGAGTCCAAGGTCGACCCAACTGGGGGGTTCGTTCGCGAGCAAGATCGCGATGTCGAAAGGTGCGAGACCGAGTTCGCGTCGCAGCCGCGCGCGGCGGTTTTCCGGTGCGGGCGCAAGCTCAGGAAGCACTTCAGGAATTCCGGCTATGCGTGTGAACTCGTTTCCTGCGACGGGATGCGCCACAAGAAGTTCGCCGGCGTGCGCGTCGCAACTTGCTCGCGACTCGCGTGCCACGCAACCGTGCAGCACCGTTGCGCGATTTCCCCGCGAACCACCGCCAAGCTTCTGAAGCGCCTTCGCGATCTCCGCCTGCCGCCACCTCCCCGCGCAGCGACCAACACGATGAAGCCCGACATCGCGAGAGAGACCGAACTCGACAAGCCGACGCGCAAAAACCTCTGGACCAAGGACGAGGACGTCATCACCAGACACTGCGCTCCGCGCGAGCTCCCGCAGCGTGCAATCACCACAATCCTCAAACGAAACAACGTGTACCGAACCGAAGACTGCAGTCGTACGCATCGTTGCCTGCGGCGCAACAGACATCGGTTCGACCGAATTCGCGTTCATCCCGTCGTGACTCACTGCCGACGCGTCCCGAGGTTTTCGCCAAGATCCACGCGATCATGTTGGTAGAAGAGTTGCGCAACTTCGAGCGCGATCTTGCGCGCGAGCTGATCTTCAATCTGCGTGCGGCCTGCGCGGGTGCGGAGCCCATCAGAACTCTCTTCGCGAATGATCGCGGTGACTTCGCGACCGTCCGGCATCGACTGCGCGGCGGGATACGTGCGAACGCGCATCTCAAGGTCAAGCACCTTCACCTGCACGATGGCGGTCGGCCGAATGCCACGATCATCCGTGCGGCCGGTCAAATCAAACACGGTCGGTTGGATATGAATCACTTGCGCACAGTCGAGCGCCTTGCCCACCGCTTCGACGGTCATCAACTTCTGCGCGTTTCCTGCAGAGCCCGAGCGCGCAACGGCGATCGCATCGCGCGAAGCAACCGTCGACTCGAGGTGGCCACGCTCCATGAGATCGAAACTGACAGCATCACCAATCGCGGTTCGAAGTGCCGTGCGCGGCAGAATGTTGCGCGGATCGTCGACAAAGATCACGGTCTTCTTCTTCGGAAGCGTGTACTCCGCATCGATCTGCCCGGGACCTTCGATCGCGTAGGCAACTGGCGTCACAATGTTGCAGCCAGCCGCAGAGAGAACACCAACGGCCGAGACGAAAGCAAACATGCGGGCGAGGGTCGACATAAGAAGTTCCTATCACACGGGCTATCTCACGTGCTCTCTCAGGGCTCACGAATAGACGCGTTGCTTCTCGCACCGCGCACGATGCATCAGTACACGACGCGTCAATACACGACGCGTCAATATTCTGGGTACTTGTCTTCGATGTGACGGTAGAAGAGCCACGAGGACTTCTGAATGAAGAGCGTCAGCAAGCC
>JBEIJG010000264.1:0-5039 GCA_040380385.1 Phycisphaeraceae bacterium
ATTCAACTCCTTATTCAACTCCTCATTCAACTGCTTGTCGAACCGGGCATTGAGGCGCATCTCGCGCCGTGCCCTATCGGCGCGGACCCGGCAAGTGCGCGAGCGGAAACCCCGCCGGGCTGACCACGGGCGCGCGGAAGAACCGCGAAAAAGGTCTATGACCAAGATTCTGGCTCCCCTCCCTGACTCGCTCGATTGCCAGGGTTCCGGGCGGCGAGCATCGTCAGGTCGCGAAACGGGCTTGACTTCCGAAGTCCAGTAGTCCGAGAGATTTGCGCGAACGCCATATTCCGGTCAATTCTCTCGGATCCCACAAATTCGATTTCCCTCGCGCGAGTCCCCCGATAACTTGACCAAACTTCAGAAACGCGAAGAAGGCAATCTCAGAGTTCGTTGCCTCCTTTGCCCAATGTGTGCCGTATACCCGCGCCCGACGCGACCGCAAAGATCCGCAGCAGAGACCAAACGAGTTCAGTGCCGCAGAGCCAGGCACACATCTGAGAGCCCGATCGCGAGCCGAGATCGCAAGTCGAGATCGCAAGACACGATCCAAAGAACTGAAGCCACGAGAAGCCCCACATGCAAACACCCTCCCTGCATTCCAACGGGTATCCGACGAACCAGCGCAACCGCATCCTCGCTGGACTCGCTGTCGCGTCACTCACCGCGTCCTTCGCAGCAAGCGCGCTCGCGGGCGGCGTCACGCTTCAACCAAAGGCCGGCGATCCGCTGCAAGGGCTCTCGAAGGTTCAACTCGCGCGTTGGACCGCGGGCCGCGTGTCGTACGTCACGCCGTTCGGGAACGCGACCGGCCTCGGACCGATCTTCAACAAATCGAACTGCCAGAGCTGCCACTCGAACCCCGTTGGTGGTTGGGGTTCGATCTCGGTGACGCGCTTCGGCATGGAAGAAAAGGGTGAGTTCTTCCCGCTCGAGGAACTGGGTGGCTCGCTTCTCCAGTCGCTCGCGATCAGCGACCCTTGCCGCGAAACGATTCCCGTCGAGGCAACGGTTACCGCGGTTCGCATGACGAACTCATCGATGGCGTTTGGTCTCATCGAAGCGATCCCCGACGCGGCGATCGCGGCGAACGAAGATCCAACCGACGCCAACGGCGACGGCATCTCCGGCCGCGTGCACTGGGTGCTTCCGCTTGAGTCTTCGCCGTCGAGCCCGCTTCGCGCTGGCCGCTTCGGCTGGAAGTCGCAAATCGCGACCGTGCTGAGCTTCTCTGGCGACGCAACCGCGATGGAAATGGGCATCACGAACGCACTGATCCCCCACGAGAATGCGCCGAACGGCGACGCCGCCATGCTTGCGTCTTGCGATACGGTCGCTGATCCCGAAGACGTGCCAGATGCGTCAGGCTTCACGTTCATCGAGCGTGTCACCCACTTCCAACGCTACCTCTCCGAGCCGCCGCAAATGCCGCGCGCCGGCATGTCGGGCGAAGTGATCTTCAACGCGATCGGCTGCAATGCGTGCCACGTGCGTGATTGGACGACATCGAGCTCGCCGACCCTCGAGGCTGCGATTCGCAACAAGGCGATTCGCCCGTACTCCGACTTCCTCGTGCACGACATGGGCACGCTCGGTGACGGCGTCCAAGAAGGCGATGCAAACGAACTTGAAATGCGCACGCCGACCTTGTGGAACCTGCGCACGCGCGATCCGATGTTGCACAACGGCGCGGCGGGCGGCGGGACGTTCGCCGATCGCGTGACCGTGGCCATCAACGCACACGGACCGCTTGGTGAAGGTGCTGCGTCGGCCGCGGCGTTTGCAGCGCTCAGCGCGTTGGACAAGAACAAGTTGATCGCGTTCCTTGATTCGCTCGGTCGCGACGAGTTTGATATCGATGGTGACCGCAACATCACCATGGACGACTTCGCGGTCTTCGTCGATTGCCAAGGCGTCACCTTCAATGCAGACAGCCCCTGCGCGATCGGCGACATCGACGGCAACGGCTCGATCAACGCGACCGACATGGAGGGCTTCCTCCTCGCTGCCGCACGCGACGGCCTCGATGTGAACCTCGACTGCGACAACGACGGAACCGTGGATCTCGTGGAGATCTTCAACGGCTCACCCGACAAGAACCTCGACGGCGTGCCGGACGATTGCGCTGCGTGCGTCGGTGACTTCGACGGCGACGGCCTTGTCGCCGCGGGCGACCTCGCGACGCTGCTTGGTGGTTGGGGCGGCAGCGGCTTCGACCTTGACGGCGACGGCTTCACAGGCGCGAGTGATCTCGCGATCGTGCTGAGCAACTGGGGGCCGTGCCAGTAAGGTCCACTTGAGTTCGGTTCACGCCGACGCTCAAGCGCTCAAAAACTCCACCCTCAGATCTCGAACCAAAATCAGCTCTCTCCTCCCGGAAACCGGAGTATTCAACGCATGCAACCGCTCTCGACCTTCGCCAAGACCGCATTCCTCGGAATCAGCGCCTCAGCGTTCATCGCGACCTCTGCCTCCGCGCAGTTCGTCAACTACGTCAACGAAACCTCGACGCGCCTCGTGGCGATCTCGGGGCTCGTTGTCAACGACAACCTCGAGAAGGACTTCGGTTGGGGTGACTTCGACCAAGACGGCGACCTCGACCTCGCGTGCATGCGCAAGTTCCCGGGCTCGATCCAAGGTGGCTTCCGCGACATTCTCTTCATGAACGAGAACGGCGTGCTTGTGGACCGAACCGCGGAGTACGGCACTGCGTCGGACGCCGCTGGCAGCCAAGGCATGCTCGACGCTGCCAACGACCGCGACGTCAAGGTTTTCGACGTCGACAATGACGGTTGGCTTGATCTCGTCACCGCAACGACGATGAGCGACCACGTCTCCACAATGCTCGGCCAGCCGCGCGTGTACCGAAACCTCGGTGATGACGCGAACGGCAACTGGCGTGGCTTCCGCTTTGAAGATGCGCGCATCCCGCAACTCTTCGCGATGAACGGCACGGCTGCGAATCCCCGCTTCTGCGATCTCGCGGTCGGCGACTACAACGGCGACGGCTACGTCGATCTCTTCTACACCGACTACGACACGCCCGAGACAAGCGGCACCATCTGCATCGATCTCAACGCAGACGGTGACACGACCGATGCAGGCGAATGCCAGCAAAGCCCGGGTGAAACCGCGTCGCTCGATTTCAACAACAAGTTGCTCTACAACTTGGGCGCGGCAAATCCTGGCCACTTCGTCGATACAACCACTTCGAAGATGACCTCGACGCAGCTCGCGTCGGCCTTCGGCAACGCGGCGGCAGCGGCTGACCTCAACAACGACGGCAAGCTCGACATCGTGCGCATCAACACGCTCACCGGCGGACAAGATGTCGCCACGATGTACTCGAAGCCCGACGGCCTCGGAAACTCCTTCGACGGCCCCGATCAAGCGGTCGCCGGCGCGCCGTACAACCTCGACGTTGGCGACCTCAACAATGACGGTCGCCTCGATCTCGTCATCGTTGACGACGGCCAAGACAAGATCCTCATCAACACTGGCAACGGCACCGACGGCTTTGCGAACTTCACTTCGTACACCATCTCGGCCAGCCCGTCGGAGTTCGGTAACGCGGTTCGCATCGTCGACCTCGACAACGATGGTTTGAAGGACGTCATCGTGTGTGACGTGGACGCCGACCTCGGCCCCTTCTGCCCGTCGTCTGGCCGCACCACCAAGATCTATCGCAACACGGGCGTCGTAGGCGGCACGATGCTCTCCAATCAGAGCACGATTCTCCCGACTGCGGCCATCTCGTCGGTCTTTGACATCGCGACCTTCGACATCGATGGCAACGGATGGCAAGACATGGTGATTGGTCGCTGCGGCGGCATCGATGTCTACATGAACCGTCCGCCGGTTTCGCTTTCCTTCTCGTACCCATCGGGTCGCCCAACGACCTTCAACCCCGACACCACCGCGTCGTTCCCTGTGAACGTCACGATCCAAGGTGGTGGCTCGGTCGTGGCTGGCACCGCGAAGTTGAACGTCTCAGTCAACGGCGGTGCGAACTACACGGCCTACGCAATGTCGTCGACTGGTGCGAACGCCTATCTCGCGACCTTCCCCGAACTGAACTGCGGCGATGACGTGCGCTACTACATCAGCGCGACGCTCTCGAACGGCGGACCGACCTTCGATCCGGCAACCGCTCCCTCGCTCTACTTCACTGGCCCTGTCCAGACCGGCGTCACGACCATCGTTGCGGAAAGCTTCGAAGGTACCGTCACGGGTTGGACTGCCGCTGCGGATGCCTCTGTGACCGCTGGTGCGTGGGCACTCGGGGTTCCGGTCGGCACAGCAAACGGCGGCACGGCGGCTGCTCCAGCGGCCGACGCAACCCCAGGTTCGGGTACCAAGTGCTACGTCACAGCCATCGGTGCCGCTGGCGGCGCCGCATCTTCGCAAGATCTCGACGGTGGCCCGGTCACGCTGACCTCGCCAGCGTACGACCTCTCTGCCTTCAGCGGCGCGCAAGTCTCGATGTCGGTTTGGTACTACTGCGACGACACGACGACGACTCCGACGCAGGCTGATCGACTCCGCATCGAAGTCTCGAACGGCGGCGCGTGGGTACTCATGGAAGAGATCAGCGCAAACCTTCAGTGGGCGGTCAAGACGTACAACATCGCCTCCTTCGTGCCGCTGACCGGCACTGTCAGCGTTCGCATGATCGCGACCGACAATCCGAACAACTCGGTGACCGAAGCTGGTCTCGACGAGTTCTCGATCTCGGTCACGGAGTGCGTCTCGGCCCCTGCTTGCCCCGCCGACCTCAACGGTGACGGCGCGATCGACGCGGCTGACTTGGCGACGCTCCTCAGCTCGTGGGGTAGCCCGAAGAACGATCTCGACGGCGACGGTGTTGTTGCGGCAAGCGACCTCGCCACGATGTTGAGCTCGTGGGGCACCTGCCCGTAAGCGGAACTCTCGAGTTTTCAGTCTCGAGTATCTCGCTTCGACAACCCGTTCGTTGGAACAGAATGCAGGGGCCGCCTTTCATGGGCGGCCCCTGTTTCATTTCCCTCGCTGCATCGACG
>JBEIJG010000265.1:0-5005 GCA_040380385.1 Phycisphaeraceae bacterium
AGCCCTGATTCAGTAGCCCTGATTCAGTAGCCCTGACGACCGCGGTGTTACGCCGCCATCGTGCCAGCGACACCATCACGCGTGACGTAGAAGAGTTCGCGCGTGATCGGATATGGCAATCGGCGGAAGTCTTCTTCGACGCGGTGCTTCAAGCGATCGATGAACGGGTCCGGCCCCGCAGAGATCGCAATGAAGGTGTCACGCGCAGGCGTTGCGACGTAGAAGTCGCCCTTCATTTCACGTGCCAGCCGCCCGTGCAGCGTCGAGAGGAGAAGTCGAGCTGCGTCGTAGCCATCCTGTTGCGCCACGATCGCTGCGCGGCCGCCGTCGTGCGAGTCGACGAGCCGCACTTCAAGGTCGGGTGCGTAGCGCGAGAGATTCTCGCGTGAAAGCGCGTCAAGATCATCGGGCTGGAGGCCCCAACGCACCATCTGCTCAGTGGTGATCGAGACGGTGAGTTGCGGAAGATCGATCACGAAGACGATCACCGTATCGTTCACGAACGGGACGTGCGCCACTTGCTCGCGATCGAGGTGTTCGAAGATCGACAATGGTTGAATGCGCGGCATGACCCGCGTGCGCGCCACCGAGAATGGCAGCGGCGCACCGGAGATTTGATCGCCTTCGAGAAGCCTCTCGAGGTAGTTCTCAACGATCTCGGAGCCGTTGCGCGGATCGCGCAGCACCATGCGGTAGAGGTTCTCAAGCCCCAAATGGCGTCCATCAAAGACGACATGAAGTGGGCCTGTCACCGAGGCCTCGCGCGCCGGGAACTGACGCTTCAAGAGGCCGAGGACATGCGCGGCAAACGCGTCGGGTTCGAGCGGGAGGTGTTCCATGGCGATCGACCGAAGAGGTGCGAGGTGCGGCCGACGTTCGGCCTTCATTTGAATTCGTCGGCGGACCGGAAACTCGGCTTTCCTGAACCTTGCAACTTCCGAATGAATTGTTTCTGACCTCAACGAAACCCGGCAACAAAGGCGCCCCGGTGGAGCGCATGGATGGCAGGACGCCCGTGCGACGCTCGACCACGCCCGTGCGACGCTCGACCACGCCCGAGCGACGCTCGACCACGCCCGAGCGACGCTCGACCACGCCCGTGCGACGCAACGGCCCGTGCGGCTGCCGTACACTCTGCGAAATGTCCGCGTCTTCGAATCCTCTCCGCGATCCCACAAGCGTTTCCGCAAGTTCTGCTCTCCGCTCCGCGTCCGGCCCGGCCGCGGCGCTCGAGCGATGGTTCGCGACGCCCGCCGGCCCCACGCGTCCGCTCCTCATCATCGCGGGTCCGTGCGTCCTCGAAGATGACGACACCAACCGGCGCATCGGCGATGAGGTCGCTGCGGTCTGCGCCGATCTCAAACTCCCCTACGTCTTCAAGGCGAGTTTTGACAAAGCAAATCGCTCAAGCATCAAGAGTCCGCGCGGGCCGGGGCTTGCGAAGGGCCTCGACATGCTCGCAGCGATGCGCGATCGACTCGGCGTCCCAGCGACGACCGACATCCACGATCCGACGCAAGCGGAACCCGCGGGCAAAGTGGTCGACATGCTTCAAATCCCCGCGTTCCTCTGTCGTCAGACCGATTTGCTCGCCGCCGCCGCCGCGACCGGACGCGCGGTCAACGTGAAGAAGGGACAGTTCATGTCGGTCCCTGAGATGCGAAATGCGCTTGAGAAACTCCGCGAGGGTGGCGCGACGCGCTCCATGCTCACAGAACGCGGCACATTCTTCGGCTTCAATCGACTCGTGAATGACTTCATCGGCGTTGGCGACATGATCGAACTCGGCCGCGAGTTTGGCGCGCCCGTGTGCTTCGACGCAACCCACTCGATGCAACTTCCGGGTGGCGAGAAAACTGCGACGGGAGGCCGTCCTGATCGATGCGCGCAAGTCGCGCGTGCCGCGGTCGCGGTGGGAGTCGACGCGATCTTCCTCGAGTGCCATCCGAATCCCGTGAAGTCGAGCTCTGATGCGAGCACGATTCAGCCGTTGTCCGCGGTTCGTGAGATTCTGACCTCGCTCGTTGCGATCCAGCGCGCGCTCGTTTCGGCAAACGCGTGACGAGAATCCTGCCGCACGCCGCGGTCTTCGTCTTGCCGCACAGCGACCGCTCCACGTCACGGCTCTACGTCACGGATCCACGGCACGGCTCGACGCTGCTGCATCAAAACTTCCATCCGAAGCCCAGATTCCATACGCTTCCGATGCGGCCGAATCCCGCAGACGTGGCTACAGTGTCGATCTACCGTACGCGACGGTCCTGCAACGACTGCTATGCAACGACTCTGCGACTGCTGCTCGAATCCCGCCACCGTCCATGAGACGCTTGTTGAAAACGGCGTCAAGACGGAAGTGCACCTCTGCGCCGAACACGCCGTCGAGCGTGGACTCATCGTGCCCGGACCTCACGGCCCCGCACTTGTCGTTGCGAAGTTGCTCCAGGGCCAACTATCCGCGCAGCAGCCAGCGCGCCGCACGGTGAAGACCTGTCCCACCTGCGGAAGTTCGATGCAGTCGATTCGGGAAGCCGGCCTCGCGGGATGTCCGCTTTGCTACCGACATTTCGAAGAGGAACTTGGCGCGCTGATCAATCGCGCGCAAGGCGGCGCGACGGTGCATGTCGGCCGACATCCAACGCACGCTGCGGAACTGGTCGATCGCGCGGCGCTCCGCAACAAACTCGCACGCGAGTTGCGCGAAGCAGTCTCGCGCGAGGAGTACGAACGCGCCGCGAAGATTCGCGATCGACTGCAAGCACTTGGCGGGCAAGTGAGCGACGCGCTCGCGGAGCCCGATGCTTGCGGTGCCGAAGAAGGCGGAACATCGCCATGACGCCAAGCGAATCGAATTCGACCGATGGCGTTCCGATGAACCCGACCCCGCCGTCGGCTCCGTCCCCGCACCCGTCCCGTCTCGTCCACTTCGACGACACGCAGCCGCCGCCAGACGCCGACTGCGTGCTCTCAAGTCGCATTCGGCTCGCGCGAAATCTCCTCGGGTTCCACTTCGTGAACAAGGCGTCGCCACCGATGCTCGCGGACGTGGTGCACCGGGTTCAATCCGCGCGATTCAGCGGCCCGTTTGCAGGCGGCGTGCGTTGGGTCAACGTGCAAGCGACGGCGCCGGCAGATCGCCTTTTGCTGTTTGAGCGCAATCTCATTTCGCGCCCGTTTGTCGAGGCGCAGCATCCACGCGGTGTTGCGATCTCGTCCGATGAAAGCGCGAGCGTGATGGTCAACGAAGAAGACCACCTGCGACTGCAGATGCTCGCGCCGGGGCTGCAACTTGTGGCTCTCGCAGAACGGATGTTCGCACTCGATGCCGAACTCGAACACTCACTCGAGTTCGCCTTCCACCCCCGCTTTGGCTATCTCACGGCGTGCCCGACCAATGTCGGCACTGGCATTCGCGTCAGCGCGATGTTGCATTTGCCGGCACTGCGGATGCTCGAAGAACTCGACAAAGTGCAACGCGCCGCGAAGGATCTTCACCTCGCCGTGCGCGGCTTCCACGGCGAAGGGACCGATGCGCTTGGCGACTTCTTCCAAGTTTCGAACCAGGTCACGCTTGGGCGAAGCGAAATCGACATCGTCGCCGAGTTCAACAGCGTCATCGTTCCGCGTTTCATCGCATACGAACGCGCGGCGCGAACAGCGCTTCTCGAGCGCGATGCGGAAGCGCTTGATGACCGAATCTATCGAGCCCTCGGCATTCTGCGCACATGCCGATTGCTCACGCTCGACGAAGCGATCAAGTTCCTCTCGCGGCTCCGTCTTGGTGCCGCAACGGGCCGCCTGACCGAAGTCCCTCTCGCGCTGATCGATCGCCTCCTCCTTGAAGTGCAGCCTGCGCACCTCTCGCGCACAACGGGCTGCGAGCTCGGCGCAGATCGCGCGGCACGAGCAGAGTTTGTGCGCCGAAGTTTGCGATGATTTGGGCGGCACGCCCCTCCGCCAACTCATCGCATGTTGAGGAAGTTCGCGAGGAGACGCGGCCCTTCGATCGTGAGGAAACTTTCTGGGTGGAATTGCACACCTTCTAGCGGCGCAGCGCCATTGGGCGCTTTCCAACGAAGCCCCATCACCTCACCGCGTGCGGTCCATGCTGTGCGCTCAAACTCCGCGGAGATCGTCGCGGGATCCACGACAAGCGAGTGGTAGCGCGTCGCAAGAAACGGGTTCGACATGCCCGCAAAAAGGCCGCGGCCATCGTGGTGAATCTCGGAAGTCTTTCCGTGGACCGGCTCGTCGTTCCGGCGCACCAGCATGCCGTGGCAATCGCCGATCGTTTGGTGCCCAAGGCACACGCCGAGAATCGGAATTCGCCCGCGAAAGTGCGCGATGAGCGCGGCGCTGACGCCCGCCTCCTTCGGCGTGCAAGGGCCGGGCGAAATCACGAGGTGCGTTGGCTTCATGGCCTCGGCACCGGCGATATCGATCCGGTCGTTGCGCACGACCTCCACGCGGAGCCCGCGATCGATCTCGCCAAATCGCTGCACGAGGTTGAAGGTGAAGCTGTCGTAGTTGTCGATCAGGAGGAGCACGGCCGCATAGTACGGTCACGCGAAATGTGTATCTTCCCCACCCATGCAGAGCGCATCCGCTGATCGATCCAATGCCGTTTGTTGCGTCCGCCTCGAAGAGGCGACCGCTTCCAAGTTTGTGGTCTCGGTGCCGGGCACCGAATACGTGCTGCAATTCGCGGCGGGCAGTTCGAGTGCGGCCGCGCCAGCACTCCCCGTCGGCAAGCGCGTCTGGGGAACCATCACGGGCCGCGCGCAGAAGATCCACCGCGCACACGCGGGCGGCGAGTTCATCGAGCCCGTCGAGGGACATCCACGCATCGTCCAGGGCCGAATCCGCGAGATCGACGCAGCATTGAACCGCGTCCTCCTTCAAGCGGTCGTCCCCATGTGGGTGACACTCGATGCAGGTCAATCCGCGCGCGACTTTGCCGCGGGTGACTTCGTCAACTTCTACATGGAAAGCGGCGTCGTCTTCGCAC
>JBEIJG010000266.1:0-5001 GCA_040380385.1 Phycisphaeraceae bacterium
ACCGTCGGCGATCCGTTCAAGGACACCTCGTCGGTCGCGCTCAACCCTGTCATCAAGTTCACGACGCTCTTCGGCCTCCTCGCCGTTGAAATCGCGATCGCGATGAAGGACAACCCCGCGAAGATCTGGATCGGCATCGGTTGCTCGCTCATCGCGTGCTTCTTCGTCTGGCGCAGCTTCTACGGCATGCGCATTCCAACTGACGCGAAGAAGTAATCGCGTCGTTGAGGAACCTCTCATAAGAAACGCGGGCCGTCTTCGGACGGCCCGCATTTCTTTTTCGAATGCTCAACTGTTGATCGAGGCGTGCGCGAGCCCGCAGGCGCGAGCGAGCTCAATGAACTTTCGGCTCGGTGGCGCGGTCGCGTCGACGCGTTTCCCAGCGTGTGAGAATCCGAGCGTCCACGCGTGCAAACCGAGCGTTTCTTCGGGTGCCTTCGTCGAAGCGAGTAGCGCTGCGCCCTTCGTGTAGATCGGGTCGCCCGCGATGGGGAACCCGAGATAGGCGAGATGCACGCGGATCTGGTGCAGTCGACCCGTCTCCGGCACGCACGCGACCAACGAGTGCGTTGGGCTCGCGGCAAGGACTTCCATACTTGTGGCCGCGGGCTTGCCTGCCTTATCGATGATGCTGACGAGGCGCGTTCCCTCTGCGGCAGCGACGCGTTTCTCAAGAAGGTTCCGCTCGACCCGCTCGCGACCAAGCTTCATCCGACCTCGCACGATTGCGAGGTAGCGCTTGTCGACGGTGCGCACCTCAAACTCGGCGCGAATGGCGTCGTAGGCCTCAGGCGTCAACGCGCAGGCAACGCAGCCACTCGTTTGCCGATCCAGTCGATGGAGCAGTCCATAGTCCCGACGCTCGCCAAGTCGCAGCAATCGTCCGCCGAACTTCGCAACCAACGCATTGAGCAAACTGTCCTCGCGATGCGAGGCGCCAGGCTCTGTGACCATGCCGGGCGCCTTGTTCGCGACGACGACCGACTCGTCCTCGTAGACGATCTCGAAACGTAAGCGCGCGTTGGGCGTGGGTTGCGGCACGCAGCGAGGATACTCGCAAGCGAGCTATGCCCGCCGCACGCTCGCAATACGCCCGCAATAGGCCGACGGTATGCTCGCAGCATGCGAACGCTCGGAGTCAACTCACGTCTCAAACCATTCGGCGCGACGATCTTCGCGGAAATGACTGCCCTCGCTGTGAAGCATGGTGCAGTCAATCTCGGGCAAGGCGCGCCGGATTTCGACGGTCCGGAGTGGTTGAAGGAAGCTGCCATCAAGGCGATTCGTGACGGGCGCGGCCAGTACGCCCGCATGACGGGCCTTCCCGAATTGACGAAGGCCATTGCGATGCGTTTCGAAAAGACCAGCGGGCTCTCGTATGACCCCGAACGCGACGTCGTCGTGACCTGCGGCGCGACGGAAGCCATTCTCGACTGCATGCTCGGCCTCATCGAACCGGGCGATGAAGTGTTGTTCTTCGAGCCGTTTTACGATTCATACATCGCATCCGTTGCGATGGCAGGTGGCGTACCAAAGGTCGTCACACTCGAAGCGCCGGAGTTCCGCATCAGCGAAGCAGCGGTGCGCGCGGCGATCTCGCCGAAGACGCGCGTGATCATGGTCAACAGTCCGCACAATCCGAGCGGACAAATGCTTTCTGCCGAAGAGCGCTCGATCATCGCGCGCGTCGCGCAAGAGTTTGATCTTGTCGTCATCAGCGACGAGGTGTATGAAGAACTCTGGTACGAAGAGCCGCACCGCACACTCGCGCTTGAACCGGGTCTTCGCGAGCGAACGATCGTCCTCGGGAGCCTCGGCAAGAGTTTCTCGTTCACCGGATGGAAAGTCGGCTGGGCCATCGCGCCCGCGAATCTCGCGCAAGCAGTGCGCAGTGCTCACCAGTTTGCATCGTTCTGCGCGGCGACGCCGTTGCAGGTTGCCGCCGCAACCGCGCTTTCCGCGCCGGACTCGTACTTCGAGGAGTTCCGCGCCGAGTATCGCGCGCGCCGAGATCGCATGGTGCACGGCTTGCGCGCGTGCGGTTTCGAATGTGACCTTCCGAAGGGAAGCTACTTCGCACTCGCGAATCACGCGCGATTTGGTTTCGCCGACGATTTCGCGTTCTGCCGTCACCTCGTGGAGCATGGAAAGGTCGCGGCGATTCCACCCGGCGCGTTCTACGTGAACAAGGCGAAGGCTGCGTCGCTTGTGCGCTTCGCGTTCTGTAAGAAGCTCGAAACGATCGACGCTGCGCTCGAGCGCCTGGGTCTCTATCGAGATCGCTTTGAACGCGGAGAGTTTGCGCAGCACTCGGAGGGGGCGGTCGGTGCTGTCCGCGCTTGAGGCGCGCGAGGTCTCGGCTTGGATTGAGCCCGCGCGCGGCGAGCGTGCGCTGCGCGTCCTTTCTGATCCGCGTCTTCGCGTCACGCGCGTGGGAAGTCCCGACGCGCGCACGCGCCGTCAGTTTGCTGAGCACTTCGGTGCCGTCGCCTTCGACGACATGCGGCGTCTCGCCATCGAGACGCCAAGTGTCCTTTGGATCGATCGCAACGCGCCGCTCGACGAAATGGACCGCGCAGCACTCGTCGACGAAAACATCGCGATCGTTGCCGGTGCGTGCACGCTCTCGTTTCTACTCGCACTTCCGCAGGTCGAAACCGCACCGAGCTTTCGGCGTATGGCCGCCGGAAACGCAGTGCTCGGAATCGCCGAGGCGTTCGGTGCGGTCGAAGTCTTGCAGTCAACCGTCTCGGTCGGCAACGCCGATCTCGTCAACGAGGGATTGCGAACCGCGGCTGCGGCAGCACTCGCGGTGCTCGGCCCGATCGATCTCGTCACGGCGTTCGGCGCACGCGCCGGAACACTCACCGCCTCGGTGGTCGGTGCGCGCGGTTTCGGCACATTGGCGGTTGCGACGGGCGTCGAAGGCGCGTGTTTCGCACTTGTCGGCGATGGTGGTATCGCCTCGGTCACGAGCAGCGGCATCTCTTGGAAGCGAAAGGATGGCGTCGTTGTCGAGGAAGAGCGCCTCGAAGCCGATGGCGTTGAACCGATCGTGCGCACGATTCTCGAAGCAGAGAAGCCAGAACCGGATGAGCGCGCGCAAACCTCACGAGAAGCGCATGGTGCACGTCGTGGCCGACGCGCCATCGACGACGCGCATCGCCGCATGCGCCTTCGTATTGCAGCGCTCGCAGACACACTTCGACTTTCGATTCGGACCGGACAGCCAGAGTCGGTCGATTCGATGCTGCAGACGTTCGGCCTCGATCCGGTTGACCTTCTTCCGCGTGATTGAGGCAGGCCCAATCCGTTTCGCACACGTGCGCGACCAAACTCGACGAGGGGCGGAAGCGAGATTCATCTCACTCGCGCACACAGGACAGCGAAAAAGACAAAGAGGCGCTCGCGAGAGCACCTCTTTGCATTTTGTTCGATGTCTCGGCTTCAACGCGCGTGTTCAGCAACTCGCACGGACACCGATTCGCCAACTCAACCGACGGTGAGAATCTCAACGCGGGTGTAGTGTTGACGGTGACCGATCGTCTTGCGGAAGCCCTTGCGGCGCTTGTACTTTCCGACGAGCACCTTCGGACCATCAGCGTCGCCGAGGACCTTGGCGGTCACGGTCGCGCCAGCGATGTACGGCATGCCGATCTTCGCAGCGGTCGCGCCTGAGGAATCGCCAACAGCGAGCACGCGATCAAACGTGATTGTGGAGCCATCTTCCGCATCGCGCAGGTCGATGTCGACGATGTCGCCCTTGTGAACCTTGATCTGGGTACCGCTGTCTTCGATGATCGCGTACATGTTCAAATAGTCCTTCAGAACTTGCTTCAATGCTTCAATGCTCCGCTGACCTGCGGGGCAGGCTGCGGGGAATCGGAGAAGATAGCAGAATCTCCAAGTCTCTCAAGTCCAAGTCTCTCAAGTCCAAGTCTCTCAAGTCCGAGTGTCTTAAGTCCGAGTGTCTTAAGTCCGCGGCTCTTGAGGTCACGCCTTTCGCCGCGTGGAGGGTCCGCGTACGATGCCTGCGCACCGGAACGGTCGCTCGCGGAGGGCCTGATGAGGGTCATCCTCGGGAGGAAAGTCCGAGCACGACAGGACAAGGTGGTGGGTAACTCCCACCGGCCCGCTGCGGGTCAGGGAAAGTGCCACAGAAAAGAAACCGCCTGAGCTCCGGCGGCAGCCTCTGGCTGCGGTCGGCGCTTCGGTAAGGGTGAAATGGTGCGGTAAGAGCGCACCGCCCGTCTGGTGACAGACGGGGCAGGGCAAACCCCACCTCGTGCAAGCGCAAGCAGTTCTCTTTCGAGTTTCCCCGGGTTCGCCCGATGGTCTCGATACCTGCGGTCCGCAGGGTAGAGAACGGGTCGCGTGCTGGAGCCGTCGGGTGACCGGCGGCCAAGAGAAATGGCCGTTGCTGCGGTTGGTTCACTCCAAGCGCAGGACAGAACTCGGCTTAGCGGTGCAGCAGCAATGGACGGCCCCAATGTTCACGACGTGTTCATTGCGGGCCGTCCGCCTTTTTGGAGTTTGAGCCCACGCGATCTCGCGCATTTTGGCGAGCGAACAGCGGCATGAGCACAAGCAACGACCGGAAACGTGCGAGGAGTCTTCCGACACTGGCTCAGTCAGACCACAACATCTCGTGCGCCGTCGGTTCCGAGACTCAACATCGTGCGACCGAAATGGATCTCGCACGAAGTTTTCCTTTTAGGCTTGTCTGCTGGAGAAGAGTCGCAAAGATACCGCCTCACTCACGGGCCCCCAGCCCTCTCGCCGCGCATCGTCCCGCGCGTCTGAAGGTGCCTCAAGCCCGGCGCGGCACACGCATGGCAGCGGCCGCGGCTGCAGGTCGGCGCGAACTCAGGACAGAGTCCCGTCTCTTCTCCAAGAGATAGGCTCACAGAGCGGGCATCCGTCGACGGCACTTGATTCAGAATTGCAACATGATGTCGGACAATTCCAACAACCCATCCAAGAACAACCCGCACGCCAACC
>JBEIJG010000267.1:0-4999 GCA_040380385.1 Phycisphaeraceae bacterium
CAGCGGGGGTCAGTGGACTTCATGCAGGCCGCAAGTATGGATTCGAGCAGACAACCACCGACTCCGATTCAATCTTCGCCGACGCATCTGTCAACGCGCTCGTCGTCGCAACCCGCCACGACAACCACGCGTCGATGGTGGTGAAAGCGCTGCGCTCCGGAAAGAACATCTTCGTTGAGAAGCCGATTGCCCTCACTGAGACTGAACTTGCGGAGATCGAAACAGCGCACGCCGATGCAGCCGCGAAGGGGAAAGCTCCTCTCGTGATGGTTGGTTTCAATCGTCGGTTTGCGCCGCACGTTGTCAAGATGAAGTCGCTGCTTGCGGGCGCGCGTGGGCCGAAGGCGTTTGTGATGACGGTCAACGCCGGAGCGATTCCCGCAGAACACTGGACGCAGGATCGCGAAGTTGGCGGAGGTCGCATCGTTGGCGAAGGTTGTCACTTCATCGATCTCTTGCGCTTCCTCGCTGGTGAACGCATCACGGCGGTTCGAACCAACACCATGGAGTCTCAGTCTGCCGACTCAGTTTCGATCGAGTTGCGTTTCGCGGATGGATCGATCGGCACCGTGCACTACTTCGCGAACGGCAGCAAGAGCTTCCCCAAAGAGCGCATCGAAGTGTTTGCGCAGGGCAGTGTGCTGCAACTCGACAACTACCGTCGATTGACGGGCTTCGGCTGGCCGGGGTTCAAGAAGATGAATCTCTGGAGTCAGGACAAGGGCCAAAAAGCATGCGCTGCCGCATTCGTGCAGGCCGTTGCAAACTCTGGCGCGTCACCTATCCCATTTGAGGAACTGATGGAAGTTGGACGCGCAACTATTCTCGCCGCCGATCTTGCGAGGGCCAAGTCATGAGCAACGTCATGAGCACTGCGGATACCACCATTCTCGTTGACATCATCGCAGGCGCACGGCCGAACTTCATGAAGATCGCGCCGATCATTCATGCGATTCAGGCGCGCGAGAGGGCAGGAGGTCGCTTGCGCTTCCGACTTGTCCACACGGGTCAGCACTACGACGAAAAGATGTCGGGTGACTTCTTCCGGCAGCTTGGTATCCCCGCGCCGGACGTCAATCTTGAAGTCGGCTCAGGATCGCATGCGGAACAGACCGCATCGATCATGACCCGCTACGAAAAACTCCTCACGGAGAAGAAGCCGGCACTCTGTCTCGTGGTCGGCGACGTGACAAGCACCATGGCTTGCGCCATTGCAGCGCAGAAACTCTGGGTAAAGGTCGCGCACGTTGAAGCGGGCATTCGTTCCGGCGACTGGTCGATGCCAGAAGAAATCAATCGCATGGTGACGGACTCGATCACCAACTTCTTCTACACGACAAGCGAGCATGCCAATCGCAATCTGCGTGCAGCGGGTGTTTCTGACGATCGCATTTTCTTCGTTGGAAACACCATGATCGATACGCTCCGAGCAAACATGGAGCGACTCACCAAGCCATCGTTCTTTGACGAACTCGGTTTGAAGCCGGGTGGTTACTTCGTGATGACGATGCATCGACCTGCGAACGTTGATTCAGGGAGTAAGTTCACGAAACTGCTCGATGCGATCATGGCAGGAACCCGCGGTGAACCCGTGGTTTTCCCGGTGCATCCACGCACTGCGAAGACGATGCGTGAGTTCAGCGCGCTCCCTGAGAATCTCAAACTGGTGGATCCGCAGCCGTATCTTGAGTTCAACTGGCTTGTCAAGCATGCGAAGGCCGTCATCACCGACTCCGGTGGAATCACCGAAGAAACAACGGTCATGGGCGTGCCGTGCATGACGTTGCGTGACAACACCGAGCGCCCTGAAACGTGCGAAATCGGTACGAACGAACTGCTCGGCACGGATCCATCCGCGTTGAAGCCGGCGCTCGATCGACTCTTCGCAGGTCAATGGAAGAAGGGCGGAATCCCGCCGCTTTGGGACGGGCGTACCTCGGAGCGTATTGTCGCCTCGCTTGAGAAGGTGCTTGCGTAAAGCGGTGTTTCGCGACTGAATTGCGCCACGACCGCCGATGCCCTCTCTCGCAGGACTCTCTCGACTCTGGCACACCGTGCGGTATCTCCGCGCGGTGCAGGTTCGTGAGCGCATCCGACAGAAACTCTCGCGACCGAAGCCAGATCTTTCACCTGCACCAGCGGTACGAATGAGCCAAGGCACGTTCGTCGAAGTCGCTCATCGTCGACCGAGCATGGTGGGTGCGACGAGGTTTCTCTTTCTCAACGAAGAGCGCGATCTCGAGGATCACGGTTGGGATGATGCGGGTGTCGCCATCCTCTGGCGTTACAATTTGCACTACTTCGACGACCTCTGTGCGCAGGGAGCGCCTTCGCGCAACACTTGGCATCGCGCGCTCATCGCACGTTGGATGCGTGAGAATCCGCCGCCGCGACGCAAAACCGCCTGGTCGCCATACCCGACTTCGATCCGAATCGTGAACTGGATCAAGTGGATTCTTGCAGGAAACGAGCGTGTTTCCGGGATGGTGGAGAGCCTCGCAGTACAAGCGCGTTGGCTTGAGCAGCGTCTCGAGCGGCACTTGATGGGGAATCATCTCTTCATCAATGCGAAAGCGTTGGTCATCGCGGGCTGCTTCTTCGATGGTCCGGAAGCAGCTCGTTGGCGTGCGACAGGACTCGCAATTCTGCGTGAAGAGATCTTTGAGCAAATCCTCCCAGATGGCGCGCAGTTTGAACGCTCGCCGATGTACCACGCGTTGGCCGTTGAGGACATGCTCGACCTTGTCAACGTAGCGCGCGCATATCCCGGCGTGATCAGCGTCGCCGATGTGCGCATGATCGAAGAGCGGATTTCGCTGATGCGGCGCTATCTCGCAGCGATGTGTCATCCTGACGGCGAGGTTTCGTTCTTCAATGACAGTGCAATCGGTATTGCGCCGTCTCCTGCGGAACTCCATCGATATGCGGAGCGTCTCGGTTTTGCGCCTGAGATGGAGGTAGGTGCGTCGCTTCGAGAGGGAGTCACGCACTTCGTCGATGCGGGATTTATCCGCGTTGCCCTCGGGCGCATGGTGGCGATTCTTGATGTCGGTCCGATCGGGCCTGACTATCTACCAGGGCACGCACACGCTGACACGCTTTCGATGGAGTTGTCACTCGACGGGCATCGCTTGATCGTGAACTCCGGGACCGGCGAGTATGGCACGGGCCCAGAACGCCAACGCCAGCGGGGGACCCCCGCGCATAGCACGCTCTCGATCGTCGGCGCGGATTCCTCCGAGGTTTGGGCTGGATTCCGCTGTGCACGCCGCGCGAAGCCGTTCGATCTTCGGATCGTCGATGAAGGTTCGCGCGTCGAAGTGACGTGCAGCCACGACGGCTATTGCCGTCTTCCGGGCGCTCCTGTTCACACGCGAACGTGGGTCTTCGACCCACGCGGAGTCACGATTCGAGACAGCGTTTCTGGGCACCCAGCGGTGTCGCACGTTGCTGCTGCACACTTTCACACGCCCGCGCGAGCCACGTTTGTGGATCCAACGACCATCACGCTCGTCGCTGCATCGTCGGTTTCGTCTGACACCTGGCTTCGCCAACCGCCGCTTCATCGCGCTTGCATGATGGATCCGCCCATCCAGGGCAGGATTGATTCAACAGTGCGAGAGAATGTTGCGGGAAACACCGCCTCTTTTGCCACCGCAAGGCTGACTTGCTGCGGTGCTTCGTTGAGCCTCGAGCCAACAACCTTTCATCCCGAGTTCGGACTTGTCCGATATCAGACGAAGGTCGTTGCGTTGCTCGAGGATCGTTCCTCCATCGTTCGTATCGACTGGTGACCACCGTGCACGTCCTCTTCCTCACCGACAATTTCCCGCCCGAAGTGAACGCTCCTGCGAGCCGTACCTTTGAGCATTGCCGCGAATGGGTCAAGGCAGGTCACCGTGTCACGGTGATTACGTGTGCGCCGAACTTCCCGAAGGGGAAGGTCTTCGACGGCTATCGCAACAAACTCTGGCAGCACGAAACGATGGAGGGCATCGAAGTCGTGCGCGTGTGGTCGTACATCACCGCGAACGAGGGCTTTGTCCGTCGCATCCTCGACTACCAGAGTTACATGGTTTCCGCGATCATTGCGAGCATTTTCGTGCGGAAGGTCGACGTGATCGTCGGCACGAGCCCGCAGTTCTTCACAGCGTGTGCCGCGTATGTCACGAGTCGTTTGAAGTTCCGTCCGTACATCTTCGAGCTGCGCGATCTCTGGCCCGAGACGATCAAGGCCGTCGGCGCGATGAAGAACGCGCGCGCGATCGAGCTACTCGAGAAGCTCGAGCTCTTCCTGTATCGCAAGTCAGCGACGGTGATTTCGGTCACCAAGAGTTTCAAGAAGAACTTGATTTCGCGCGGCATTGATGGTTCGAAGATCGAGATCGTGACCAACGGCGTGGACATTTCGCAATTCACACCGCGGCCAAAGGATGCTGCGCTGACGAAGGAACTCGGGCTCGAAGGCAAGTTTGTCGCGGGTTACATCGGTACCCACGGACTGTGTCATGGACTCGAGACGCTCGTCACGGCAGCCGAGCGATTGCGCGGCACTGGCATCGTTTTCCTCTTCCTCGGAGACGGCGCGCGCAAGCAGTTTCTCCGGGACATGGCCGCCGAGAAGAAACTCGACAACGTTGTCTTCATCGACAGCGTGCCGAAGGCGGAAGTTCCACGCTATTGGTCGATTCTCGATGTCTCAGTGATTCACCTGCAGAAGGCCGAACTCTTCACGACCGTCATTCCGTCGAAACTCTTCGAGTCGATGGGTATGGGCCTGCCTGTGTTGCACGGCGTCGAGGGCGAGAGTGCGGACATCGTGCGCGACGAGCACGCGGGCATTCCCTTCGAACCGGAGAACGTCGACGAGCTCGTCGCGGCCCTCCGCCGGCTCAAGGAGAATCCTTCGGAACTTGAGCAGTTCAAAGCCTCGTGCCTCAAGGGCGCGCAGAACTACGACCGCACGAATCTCGCGCTCAAGATGATGCGCATTCTCGAG
>JBEIJG010000268.1:0-4989 GCA_040380385.1 Phycisphaeraceae bacterium
CAGCACGCGCGCCGATGACCTTACGAATGTCGTCTGCTTCATGCGACGCACACGCTTGCCACGTGAGATCGTTGTAGAGCCCTGTGGCTTTCGCGGCGAGCAAATAGACCCGCTTCTTGAGCGCCTTCGCTGCCAACGCCGCTGAAGCGAACTCCCCGCGGGGGGCGAGAATCCACGGCTTGTTTGGAACCTGCTTCAACTTGCGAAGCAGCAGGGGAATACCGGTCATCTTTGGGCTTAGGAAGCTGTTGAGATAGACCGCGTCATACTCTGTCTCGTTGAGTACCTTGCGAAGCCCCTTCATCGACAGTGTCGCGGCACTTGCGTAGAACACGGAGGCCTTTCCAACCTTGTTCCAGCCGTCGATGCGGACTCCCTCATAGGGGGCGTCATCGCCGTAGTCGCGATCTCGGGTCACGATTCGGATATCGAACTCGTCACCAAGCATGTCCACAAAGTTCGCGATGGTTCGCGTCGGGCCACCTGCACGGAAGCCGGGGAGGTAGTAGTCGACGAAGCAAAGTACGACTGGTCGATGCATGTTGTCATCCCTCTCGACGTGCACGACGCGTGCCGAGATCCAATCGCGCGCAACATTTGACGGCCGCGCTAGACCGAATCACCTCACGAGGCACGCTGATCGAGCATCCAGGGCTGGCCATTGACGGTTCGCCACACACGAGACGAGAGTCTCGCGAGGCCACGCGAATACGCATGGATGGATGAGTCAACAGCACGCCTGAGCGAGGCTCGTCACTCGTTTCGCAAGTTGTTCTTGTGAGCGCGGTTCCACCCGCGCTCGTCCCTTTCACGCTCAAACCTCTCGTGCACAAGCTTCACATGCACAAGTTCGGGGTCGTTCGCCTCGCGGCCATGCGCCCTGCATCGGTGAGTAGAGCACAGTTCTCAGGCCAAGGGGGGAAAACGAGAAAGTTTCGATGAAATACCTGCGTTACGGTACGAATCGATGCTCTGGAGGCTCAGGTCAGGGAATACTGCCCCGCGGCAGGGTTCCGATATTCCCCCTCCCGCAACGTCGCTAAGCCCGTCATGCACGCCGTATTCACGTGCCTGAGTGCCACAGCACCATCTCGCCCGCGAGCCCTGGACCAAACGCGAGGCCGACCCACGGTGTTGGGTCTGCTTCTGAACGCGTGTCGTGGCGGAGCTCCGCCGCACGATCTTGGGCCAGTCGCTCGAAGATGAACGGCAGCGTCACGCTTGACATGTTGCCGTAATCCCGCAGGATCGCGCGGCTCGCAGCGACGGCCGATTCTGATAGTTCGAGTGCTGCTGCGACGGCGTCGATCACGCGCGGGCCACCCGGATGAATCGCCCAACCAGCAACATCTCGAATGCCTAAGCCGTGCGTGGCGAGCGCGCGCTCGACCCACGCGCGAATCTCGCGCTCCAAAATCGTGGGCACACTCGCACCGAGCGTCATTTCAAATCCGCGGTCGCCGATGTGCCACGCCATCTCTTCCGAAGTGTGCGGGATGAGCGTCGAGTGTGTGTCGACGATCGTGGCAAGCGCGGGGCTTCGCGTCTTCGTCGCAGGAGATTCTGCAGCGACAATCATCGCCGCACCGCCATCCGCGAAGAGCGTGTTTGCGACGAGTTGATCGAGTCGCGTGCTGTGGTGGAAGTGCGCGGAAGAAACTTCCGCAAGCGCGACCAGCACTACGGCATTCGGATTTGCAAGCACCGTGGCGCGTGCCGCCGCGAGTGCGTTGACGGCGGCGTGGCAACCCATGAAGCCGACGTTTAGTCGTGAAACGCTGCGTGAGAGCCCAAGCGTGTCGATCAAAAACGCGTCGATTCCAGGCGCGGCGAAACCCGTGCAAGAAGCAGTGACGAGATGCGTGATGCGGTCTGCCGTCACCCCCGCGTGTGTCGCATCGGCGAGTGCGCGCTGTGCAGCGTCCACGGAAAGCGCCCGCGCGGCACGCGACCAAAGCGCCATGCGTTCGGCCGTGCCAGGAACCTCGCTCGGCCGATAGAAACCATGTCGACCTTCCTCAAACGCCGCACACCAACGCGTCTCGATGCCACTTCGCTCTGCAAGTCGCGTGAGGAGCGCGCGGTCCACTTCGGGCGGTATCAGCGTGTCTGCGATCACGAGCCACTCTGCACGCGACATGCGGAATGGTGGATGTGTGGTCGCGAGCGAGACGAGCGCGGCGGAAGCTGTGGGTTGCGCCGTCGTCATGCAGTCGAAGCACTTTCGTGGTTACAGATATGCGAAGCGCAGCCCAATGACCGCGCAAAGGAAGCGAAGGGAAGTGGAAAGCGTTCGCCAAGAGCGAGCATGGCGCGCACGACACGTGGCGCGCGAAGCGTGCGTGAAAGGAGTGCGCATCGCAGTCGCGGTGCACGTGTGAGCGCTGCGTATCGACGAGGCCAGACCTGATGTGGCGCAGTATGCGTCGCCGCGAGCGTGCCAGCAGCAGCACCAGTTGAAAGTGCCCACGTCATACCTTCACCCGTGAAAGGCTCGACGTAACCTGCAGCATCGCCAACGACGAGAATTCCCTCGGCTGCGACGCGCGCACGACGACGGGTCAGAAGCGGAGTTCCGCGCCAACGTGCACGCTCGAGTGCGGCGCTCTCGAGGACAGCCTCGCCGAGCATGTCACGCGCACACAGAGCAACATTTTTTGCGGCACGCAGCAATCTCGGGTCAATCGCCGCTGCGACATCGATTTCGCCCGACGCGAGTTGCACAGCGCCGATGTATCCGCCGTCGACGACGCGCATGCAAATTTCGCCGGGCGCACATTGTACGGAACCGGCGGGAAGAATCGCGCCGAAGCCCATGTGGCTTCGCTTTGCGATACGCCATGTGAAACCATCGACCTCATCGAGTGCGTTCCCCGCGAGGCCATCCGCAACGATGACTGTCGAAGCGCGCGCTTCGAAGCGTTGATCGCCGCATGCGAGTTCAAGCGTGCGATCTGGTCGAACGCGCGCGGAGGTCGCGAGACGAACGTCGACGCCCGCAGATTGCGCTTCTTCCAAAAGCGCTGTGTCGAGCAATTCGCGCGCAATCGCAACACCTGCGTGGCGCGAGATACAGATTTCACGCGCGGCGCACGTCACACGCACGGATCGCAGTGGAGTTGCCGATACGAGCGCACGTGTTGCGCCGATCGAATGAATCGTTGCGATACCTTCGTCGGTGAGGCACGAACCGCAGACTTTCGCGCGTGGAAACTGTGCGCGATCGACGAGCAAAACGCGTGCGCCGTCGCGTGCGCCGCTGTACTCACCGTATCGCGCAGCGGCGAGTGCAGCGGCAGAACCCGCAGGGCCTGCGCCGATCACCGCGACATCGAACTGGAGCGGAGAGAAGAGTGACATCAACGTTTCCACCAAAGGGTCCACCGAGCGGGCCAACATCGTTCGATGCGCGGCGTGTGGAGTCCAGCCTCTTGCGCGATTTGCCGAATCTCTTTGGGCGTAAATGCCGCGCGCACGCTGGCGATCGCGTCAAAGTGCACAACACGCGAACGACTCAGCACGCGCGAACCAAGCCACGCAAGGAGCAATCCGCGATGTGCGCGATCAAGATCCGTCACGCCCACCGCAACACGCGCCGCCGCCGCCATGTGTCGCAGGACGCGCACCGCTCCTTCGCGTTCGCAGTGATGGAGAAAGAGTGAGCACGTCACCAAGTCGCCTTCGCACGGGAGCGGCTGGGCGATCAGATCTGCAACGATCGTTTCGACATCTACGCCCGCATCGCGCGCGCGGGATGCTGCGACCGCGAGCGCGTGCGCGCTGTTGTCGACGAGCGTCCACTGGATGCGAAGCCCCGCACGTTGCGCGCGCTGTGCAAGCGCGATCGGCGCATCGCCAGAGCCCGTCGCGACATCGATGACGTGAAGCGCGCGGCTTTCAGCGTTCGCGGCGCGTGCGTTTCGCTCGATCATCGGCCACAGCAATCGATGACTCCGCGACCACGCATTTAAACGCGCGAGCCCCGCAAGTGCGTGGTCGTGCTCCGCCGCGGAAATCGCGGGGTCGTCCATGAGTTCATCGGTTCGGTGGCGTTCGCGCATAAGTCGTTGCGCTGTCGCGCGGGACGAGAATGAGGAGAAGGTTCGATCGGACGGACTTCTCCGCTTCACCTCACGCGGAATTTTCACCATCCCGCCGAGCGACCATGAAGTTCTATGGGTGAAGAAACATCGTATCGGGTTCCTTGTTCAGACGGTACGAACGCGCTTGACTCTGCGACGCGCTTCTTCGCCGTTCGGCGTTGGATTGGTGCCTCGATCACGTGCCGCCAGATCTCGTAAAGGCGCGGCACTTTCCCTGCGCGTCGCGCATCCCGGGATGCCCAACATCTTGTCTCCACGCCCGTGCCGCGGGAGAAGGAAACGAATCATGCCGACACTTGCACTCATCCTCGGTCTGACGGGAAACACGTTCGCACTGCACATGTCCGTGCCGGTACCCATGCGAGCAGATGCACCGCCACCGAAGCCTCTTGATCGCACGCGGCTACCGATTGCGGAGCCGCCGATTCCTGTGATCACCGAAATCGACCCACGGAAGGTCACACCGCCGCCGCGCTTTGAAGTGCGTGCGCCTGCGGACGCGCCCAACGTGGTCATCGTGCTCATCGATGACATGGGCTTCGGTCATTCGAGTGCATTCGGTGGACCGTGTGAAATGCCCACCTTCGAGCGACTCGCGAAGGAAGGACTTCGCTTCAATCGATTTCACACGACGGCGCTTTGCTCGCCGACCCGCGCGTCGCTGCTTACAGGGCGCAATCACCACGTGAACAACATGGGCTCGATCACTGAGCTCGCGACAGCATTCCCAGGTAACACAGGCGTGCGGCCGAACAACGTCGCGCCGCTCGCGTCGATTCTGCGGATGAACGGCTACAGCACCGCAGCATTTGGAAAGTCGCATGAAACGCCACCGTGGGAGACGACCGTGTCAGGGCCGTTCGATCGTTGGCCAACAGGCTCGGGC
>JBEIJG010000269.1:0-4956 GCA_040380385.1 Phycisphaeraceae bacterium
CGCGCGTGAGGCCAATCGGCGAACCGCTCGGAAAGTCGGAACGTTAGACGGGGTCGATTCCGTGTTTCGCCGCAAATGCCGCGGGGCCAAACGGCATGTCCTTCGGCCGCGCACCCTGCGGAATCGTCGCCCAAAGCCGCTCAGCCTCAGCGCGCGCGTCGCCTTCGTACGCAACAGCACCAGCCTTCGCGTGCAACACTGCGATCCAACGATGCGCATCAATGATGCCCGGGTCATGCATGATCGCAAACCCGATGCTCTTCTTCGCGTTCTCTTCGTCACCGTACCAGGCAAGCGCAGCGCCGAGTATCAGGTGAGCCTCAGGCAAGGCTTGTGAGATTTCAAGCGCGTCGAGTGCGTGTTCGGCCGCGGGCTCGAAACCACCGAGCGCGAGGTGCATGCGCGCGAGACCGATGTGTGCAGCGGCGTCGCGCGGGTTCCGCGCCTTCGCTTGTTCAAAAAGGGCGCGCGCATCGGCAAATCGCCCACACGCACCGAGCACGCCACCGAGCGAAAGCGCAAGTTCTGGCCGCGTACGCACCGCGCGCTCGACAGGATCGAGTTGCGCGCGTGCTCCACTCTCGTCGCCCGCAATCGCCAACGCAGCAGCCCGCAGCAACTGCGCTTCGAGATTTTTTGCGTCATGCTGCAGCAACTTCGCCATGCAGTCGGCCGCTTCGCTTGCACGCCCCGCACCAATCAAGCAATTCGCAAGAAGCAGCGCGTAACGCGACTCGTGCGGCCGCTCCGCCACCAAGCGCTCGAAGTGTGGAATCGCTTCATGCCCACGACGCCGCGACATCAACGCGACGGCCAAGTTGAAGAGGCTCTCGCGGCGCACGAGATCGAGCTGCCCTTGCACATCTTCAGGCAGTGCCGCCATGTATCCGAGATCAACGAGTTGCTTGATCGCGTCTGCCGCCTCGAAGACATCTTGTCGGAGGTCGGCGGGATGCAAGCCCGTTGTTTCGCCTGCGATCGCTTCAACGGCGTCCCACGAAGGAACGCGCGCAGGCGCCTCACACGCGATCGCCTCCGCGAGCACTCGACCATCGAAATCGTTCGCAGCCGGAAGCCCGAGCAGCGCGAGCGCTGTTGGGGCGACGTCGAGGATCGTCGGCGAGGCAACGGTCGCGTTTCGCTTTACGCCCGGGCCCGACATCACAAGCACGCCTTGCGGGCGGTGCCAACTTGATTCAAGTTCCATGCGCCGTTCGGGCGGCAAATCGCTGAGATTCGGGCGCAAATGATCACTGTGGAATCCGTGATCGGAGAGCAAGATCACGGTCGTGTCGGGTCCTGCAGCCTCAAGGATGCGACCAAGCGCGGCATCGTGCCACTCATACACCGCGTCCATCACACCACCGAAGAACCGCTGCTCGCGCTCGGTGACGTGCGCCATCTTCGGCGCGACAAACTGCATGAAGTGGTGGCCGACGGTATCGATCGCATCAAAGAAGACCATGGCCGCGTCCCACGGGCCACCCGACTTCAACTGCGCGATCGTCGCGCGCTCGATGCTCGCGGCGTACGACATCAGTTTGACGAGCGTTTGCACGCGCTCGTCGCCAACACCGATTTCATCAAGCTTCGGCAAGAGCGCCTTGAGCATGTCGCGCGGAAACGCCCGCGCGCGCTGCCGGCCCGCGGCGATGGCGTCTTCGCGCGATGCGGGATGCACCGTGCCCGCAACCAACGGCCACGCGGCGCCCTCGTTCGCGGGCTCGCCCTCCTGCAACAGATTCGTCACCACACTGCCCTTGATCGGCTCCGCGGGATGCGACGCGTACCAGCCCACGACGTGCGTCGAGAGGCCATTCTGCGAAAGGATGTTCCAAAGCGCTTTCGTCTTGCGCGAAGTCGAACTCGAAACGCGCAACCCGCTGCCATCAGGCTTCGGCTCGACGAAATTGAGAATGCCGTGCTTGTCGGCCGTCTTGCCCGTAGCGATCGAAGACCACAAGAGGGGCGAGAGTTTCGGCTCCAACGTGCCGAGATCGGCACGCGCACCCGCCTCAACCAACTTGCGCAGCACCGGCATCTTGCCCGCAGCGAAGAGGCGGTTGATGAGAATCCAATCGGCGGCATCCCAACCGATGACGAGAAGGCGCTTCGCGATCCGTGCGGGCATGCAGCCATGCTACGGGAAGGCCCTGTCAGCCGCGTGGCACTGGGGGGCGCCTCACCGCGAGGCGTCTCACAAACCCATCAGCGGCGCGAACGCCGAGATAGCCCGGCAAGTGCGAGGAGCGCGATCGCCCCTGGCGCAGGAACCGCGCCAACCGCAATGCCGACGCCCGCCTCCGATTCGTAGGCGATCTCTGCAATCACCCGGTTCGACTCGGTCGCGCCGACGACCATACGGCCCCACGCGTAGTGGAGTGCACCGTCGGAGGCCATGAAGGAAAACCCGAAGTAATTCGAGGCGTTGTACTGCCAGAACCCGTCGAAACCTTCCACAAACTCCGAGGTGGTGTCATCGAGGAATGTGCCGCTTGCGTCGACGACGTAGCCGAGCGCAAGGCTGCCCGCTCCGGTGTACTTCGGCAGTTGCAGAACACCCTCACCCATGGGCGAATACCAAAGGAGACTACCCGCGCCGTACGGGTTGATGTCCCAACCCACAAGAGATTTGCTCGAGCCCGTCGTACGCGCTTCGACGTTGATGTAAAGCCCGGCGAACGTCGCCGGAATCACCAGATTGGCGTCGGCCCAGTGAACGACGTCTGCAGACGCAACGCTTGCTGTGGCGGCGGTCGCAGCAAGGGCAAGGTGACGAGCAAGTCGGGAGAAGCGCATGGACGAAGCTCCGTGAAGGGCGTGTGGAATGAGGTACGCGAAGAGCAAGCTGGCGCACGCAGGGATCGCAGGGATCGCACGCACAGAGCCAGAGTCGACTTCATCGCGCGGACCACATCAACCTACTCCGGATCAGATCCGAAGCAAATCCAACTGAAACTCACGCAAAAAGCAGCGTGGGCGATCCGAACGGACCGCCCACGCGATGCTTTTCGACTCATCTCAAACGAAGCACAAGTGCCGCGCTGAGGAGTGAAATTCTGTCAACCGTGTCGACTCAGCGACGACGACGGCCAGCGAGGCCAGCGAGGCCGAGGAGCGCGATCGCGCCTGGGGCCGGGATGATGCCCGCGCCGACCGCGATCGAGGTGTTAGCGACGTTCTCGTACGCGTAGTCAACCACCGTGCGGGTCATCGAGGTGCCCGACGAGCCAGCGGCGCCCATCGCGAAGCGCATCCAGCCGTAGTGGGTGGTACCAGCGGAGGACACGAACTTGAAGCCGATGTAGTTTTGAGCGCTGTACTGCCAGTTGCCCGCCGCGGAGCCGAACACCACGCCGGTGGTCGCCGTGTTGTACGAGCCGGTCGAGCCGACCGTGGTGCCCAGGGCCAGGTTGCCCGCGGGGCCGGTGGTCGCTCCGGGGAAGCGCATCTGCCCGCCGCCGGTCGAGTTGAAGAAGTTCATGCCGCCAGCCGACGAGTACGGGTTGACGTCCCAGCCCGGAACGCCGGAGCCCGGGCCGTTGCTGAGCTGACCGGTCTCGACGTTGATGTAGCAACCGTCGATATCGACGGCGCAGACGAAGTTGATGACACCGCTGTACACGACGGCTGCGTTGGCCGAGCCAACAACGACTGCCGCAGCAGCTGCTGCACCGAAGTGCTTCGCAAGACGATTCGAAAGCATCTCTCTCTGCCTTTCTTGATGTTGTCAGAGCACAGAGTGCGGACGTGGACTGTTGTCCGCTGCGGTGGGATGGCCCCTAGCCTGCAGAACGAAGCGCGACACTGGCTTCGTTGCACACTGTCCCTTTCAAGGACACGCTGAACTTGTCACCGCGACTCAAAAGGTCAAGGAAGTCGGTTCAGACTTTCTGCAAAAACTTTTGTTTCTCGCTGCATCTTGATGGCGCACAAGGCTTCCGCTGGCAAACCGGCCGCCTACGACACCCCTAGCCATGACATTCTCGGCACCTCTCGGTACTGTGCGCTTCTATGGCCGTCGAAATCAGTCGTCGAACCGCCCTTGGTGCACTCGTGGTGAGTTCTCTAACCGCCTGTCGCAACACGGGTTGGAGCGAAGATTCGCACCCCACCACTTCAACAGCTTCCACAGGTTTTTCAAGCCTCAACAACATGAAGGGCATCACCCTCTCAACATGGAACCACGGTCTGACCGCGAATCGAGCGGGAATCGGGGTGCTCAACGGGGGTGGAACAGCCCTCGACGCGGTCGAATCCGGCTGCCGCGCGGTCGAACTCGACTGCCCCGACATGACGGTCGGGCTTGCCTCCCGCCCCGATCGTGATGGCTTCGTCACCTTGGACGCCGCGATCATGACCGGCGAAGGCCGCGCAGGTGCCGTTGGTTTCGTCCGCGGCGTGGTGCACCCGATTTCGCTCGCGCGCGCCGTCATGGAGCGCACGCCGCACGTTCTTCTTGTCGGCGCGGGAGCGGAGCAATTTGCACGTGAGTCGGGGCTCGAAGTGCGACCCGAATGCCAAGCTTGCGACGCCGTAGGCGGCGCGTGTCTCTCCCCCGCCGCCGAGCGCGAGTGGCGCGACTGGCTGCTCGAACGGCAGTATCGGCCTCGCATCAATATCGAAAACCACGACACGATTTCGATGCTCGCCCTCGACAAGAATGGCCGCATGGCGGCGGGATCGACGACAAGCGGCCTCGCCTACAAGATGCACGGTCGCGTGGGCGACTCGCCCATCATCGGCGCTGGGATCTTCGTCGACGCACCGATCGGCGGCGCGATTTGCACGGGCCTCGGCGAAACGGTGCTTCGAACACTTGGCGCCCATCTTGCGGTCGAGGCGATGCGCGCGGGCGCCTCTCCGCAGGAAGCGTGCGAACACGCCATCGCACGGATCATCGAGAAGAACGGCAACCCCGCCGAGTACCAAGTCGGCATGCTGGCGCTCGATTTC
>JBEIJG010000270.1:0-4955 GCA_040380385.1 Phycisphaeraceae bacterium
GAATTCGTCTGCATGGTTCTTCCTGAATGAGCGCGTGTGCGCGTCAGAGTTTCAATGTGGGATTGGAAGTTCGGAGGAGTGACAGGATCAAAGGAGTTTCAAGCGCGCATTCCGTCACTTCTTCTCGATTTGAAGATCGTCGATGACAAGGCGGCCTTGCGCAGACCCAGACGTTCCGCCGAACTGCACCAGCACCGATGCAATGCGCGTCAAATCGAGGGCACTTCCGCCGCTGGTGAATGCGCTCAGTGGAAGCCGAATCGTTTCCATCGCATTCTGCCAACCCGTTCCTGTTCCAAAGCCCGTGCGCTGATAGGGCTCCTCAACACCGCCGCCCAACGCGGAAATCTGCAGCGATGTCTCTTCGCCGAGTTCATCGATCAGCGTGACGGTGTAGGTCAGGTCGCCGAGCAAGGCGATGGTCTGCGGGTGGCGCGTTCCCTGCGCCGCGCGCATCGAGAGGAACTTGCCTTGCGTAAAGTCGCGGCGATCGGGCGGCACGGTCCAGTTGATCGACGATGCGATCGTCCAGTTCATGACAAACGCACGCGTGAGGTCGGTCGTGCGGCCGCGCGTGGCGCCGTTCATCGGGTCGGTGGTCACCCAGGTAAACGCCGTGTTGTTGTCGTTCTGCAGGCCCTCGGCCTCGTTCGCCACTCCGACCAACGTCACCGCTCCACCAGAGCTCGAGACCGTTGTCGAAGTGTTGGTTTGGAAGTTGTCGAGCACGATCCGATTCTCAGGTGCCGCGATCCATTCGTTGATGACGGTCGTCGTCGACGCGACCGAGATTGGACGCAAACTCTCGTACTGACGCCAGAGGTATTCCTCAGCGGAAGAGTCGTTCTCCACGACCCGACGAATCATCGCGAGCGACGCCGCTTTCATCACGTCCTGCGCTTCGGCGTTTCCGATCGCTGTCCCTGTTGGGCCTGCGAAATCGTTGAAGCCGCAGCAGTTGAAGTCGTTGTGGTCTGCGCCGTGCACGTAGGTCGATTGGCGCAAGCCTTCGGCGCGCTCGAGGATGTTGAAACTGTCTCCAATGTCGGAGTCGGGGCATCCGCAGACATCGCCATCCGCGGAGCCGTACATCAGCATGAACGGCACGCCGTGCGGATTCGCGCTCGCGGTTCCGAGGAAGTCGGTCGGCGCGATCGAAATCAAGAGGCGAATGTCGCCGATCTGGTAGTTCGGCGACGTAAACGTGCCATCGAAGAGGCGGTCGTAACCTCGGGCGATGCCCTCACCGCCGCGTGAGTGGCCGATCCATACGATGCGATCACCATCAACGCGACCGTTGAGCACGCCGCCGCCAATCGTTGCAAGTTGCGCGAGGAAACTTTCGGTGTGTTCAAGCGTCGTGGTGGACGCAGTCTCGATGCCAGGCACCGTGTCGTTCTGATGGCTCATCACGACATAGCCCCAACTCGCAAGGTGACTGCCGAGGTAGTCGTACCACGCGTAGTTGTGGCCGTTTCCGTGCGAAATCACGACGAGTGGGCGCACACCGAGCGTCGCAATCGATGTCGGGTAGTAGATCCGCTCGAGCTCCATCGTGTCGAGGATGTCGGGGTCGTTGACGTCGTACGACGCGATCTGCGACACAGCAAGCGGACCTGCCGCCGCGAGGTCGACGACGTACCAGAAGCCTGGTTCATCGCCTGCGCCATCGATGAGATCGCCATCGCCGAGCACGCCGTCGCGATTCGCATCGACGACGAGATCGAACCCGCGGCCGGGACTGAGCCCGTTGCCGCCGGTGACACCGGTCATCGTGAGCGCGATGTTTGGCGTTGTTGGGTTTGCGGCGAGAGCAACCGTTTGCGGTACACCGCGCACGTCTGTCAGCGCGGAGGAAGCCGACCACTCCGCAGCTGTTCGGTTTGGAACCACGTACACGTCAACGACGTCGCCCGCGAGATCAGGAAACTTCAGCGGGTCCACCGCGAGATTGACCGTCGCTCCGACGTTGAACGAATCGAGGTAGATCGCGTAGGGCGCGACCGTTGCTTGAATGCTCGCGAGCTCCGTTGTGATGGGCGCGGTTGCCGGGCACGGCCCCCAAGCGCCGAGGAGTACGGTGAGATCCGCAGCGTCGACAAGTCCGGAGCCGTCGATGTCCGCCGCCGGATCGGTGCCACCCCACGCGCTCAGAAGCGCCGCGAGATCGGTGCCACCAACTTCGCCGTTGGAATCGACGTCACCGAGACAGCCACCGGCGGTCGCGAAGCGAGCACCGGGAACGAACGTGGCCAAGACCACGGCGCACGCGAGGGCGCGACCGCGACCCAAACGCTTCGCCGCCCGCGGGGGAAGGCCTCCCTGTGCGAGTTTGCCGCTCGGGGCGGTTTCTCGGGTGTTTGGACTCTTCAGGGAGCGCGTTGACGGGGTAGGGAATCGATCCATCGAAAGTTCTCTCAGTTGCAGGGAGCGCTGCGTGGCGGGATCTGGCGAAACGTGGCGTGGCGAGACGAAACGTGGCGTGGCGAGGCGTAAGGAGCGATCACGCGATCTACCTACCGCATTTGCCCAGCTTGGCGGGAGAGTCGCGCGTCCGGTTCCACCACACGAGCGACCGCCCATGTTCGGGGCGAGTGCCTCGAGAGTGTCATCCCAATCGCGAGAATCGCCGAAAGGATGATGGACAATTCCGCCGACAATGTGCTACCGAGGCGAGTTCCGAGGCCAGTTGCATGGTTTCGGGACCTTGTCACACTTCGCAGGCAATCTCCATGGCCATCGAGACCCAGGTCCAACGTCGTCAGACTCTTCAGAACGTCGCCTATGCGGTGCTCTGCCTCGTGCTCGCGCTGTGGGGTTGGTACGACTACGAGATCAAGATTCCCGCGAAGCAAGCCGCGTTCGATGAGTACGTCGCGGCGGAAAAGACCAAGTCTGAGCTTGAGAACTTGGCGAAAGCCGCAGGGCTCAGCGATGCCGAGAAGGAGCAATTCCGCGTCGCGAACGACGTGTTGAACCGCTTTAAGGATGAAAAGCCTGCGGAGCCCGCGGCCTACGACCGTCCGGTTCAGTTGTGGCTGTACATCGTCGGCTGTGGTGTCCTCGGCGTGCCGTGGTTTGTGTGGGCGCAATGGCAGCTCTCGCGGCGCCGCTATCGCCTCGACGACGACGGCACGTTCCACGCGCCGGAAGGCGCGTTCTCCCGCGAGCAAATCGTGGGAATCGATCTGACGACGTGGATGTCGAAGGCGATCGCGTGGGTTGAAGTCGAGGGCGGTCGGCGCATTCAACTCGACGATTACAAGTACCGCTTCACGGAAGACATCGTTGGCGTTCTTGCACAGCGTTTCTACCCGGGCGAATGGACGAGCGACGCGCGTCCGATTGGCGATCCGAAGTCGCGCGACACAAAGAAGGCACTCGCCGAGCAAGGCGATGCGGGTGATGGCGGCGTGGCCACAACTGCGGCCGCAAACGCCGGCGGCGGCAAGTCTTCGCGCAGCGCCGAAGCGGCCGACGACGCTTCCGGCGCGGACGGGAACGACGGCGGGAACGACGGCGGCAGCGGCGGCGACGGCAGCAGCGACTGAGGCGGACGCTCGACCGGCAAGCGACTGCGCACGCTGCGGAAGCGTCGTCGACATGTTCACCCCGATTTGGGCTAACCTCCGCGATTCGCGGCTCTCCAAGGTTGGGCTCTCCAAGGTTGGGCTCTCCACGGTTTGGGTCTCTACGGTTGGGTAGTCCGCGTTCCGAGGCAACACCCCTATGCGCGCCACCACCGAACCGACCACGGCGATCGAAAAGCAGGATCGCTGCAGTGACCTCCCCCACCGCCCCCGCGTCCTCCTCGGAAAGATGGGGCTCGACGGCCACGACCGTGGCGTGAAACTCATCGCTCGCGTCATGCGCGACTCGGGAATCCACGTGATTTACTCGGGGCTTTGGCAAACGCCGCGCAGCCTCGCCATCAGCGCCCGCGACGAGGACGCCGACTGCATCGCGTGTTCGATGATGTCGAACTCGCACCTCGTCTTGGTGCCACGACTCCTCGAAGAGTGCGCGAAGGTGGGACGCCCGGACATGATCGTGAATGTCGGCGGGATCATTCCGCAAGACGATGTACAGAAGTTGATCGATGCGGGCGTCGCGCGGGTCTACCACACCGGAACCGGCATGACCGAGATTGTCGGCAGCGTGCGTGACAGCGTGAAGACGTACGCGCCGCTCGCGGCGAGCGTGACGACGCATCCAGCCGCGCTACTCGCGCGCAACATTTCGCTTGCGCATGCTGGGAAGCCGGTAGATGCGCCGCGACGACGACCGAACCAAGTCATCGGCATCACGGGTTCGCCCGGTGCCGGCAAGTCGACACTCGTTGCCGCGATGGCCAGCGAGGCTGTGCGACGCGGCGAGAAGATCGCGGTCGTCGCCTTCGACCCAATGAGCCCGATCACGGGCGGCGCGCTCCTTGGCGATCGCCTGCGTGTGGATTTCAACGCGGTGGACGAGGGGATCTTCTACCGATCGCTCGCGATCGTAGGTGAGGATTACCGCACGCTTCCGGACATCATCGAACTCATCGGCGGCGCGGGTTACGACAAACTCATCGTCGAAACCGTTGGCGCTGGACAGAACGATGTGGCGATTCGTTCATTCGTCGATCGCACTGCGGTGGTGGTCGTGCCGGGCATGGGAGACGCCGTGCAGATGGATAAGGCGGGGATTCTCGAGATCGCCGACCTCTTCGTGGTGAACAAGGCCGACCACGCGGGCGAGTCGAAACTCGTGCGCGAACTGCTCGATATCGCGGGTGGCCGCAAGATCTTCGAGACAATCGCGACGCAGGGTAAGGGCGTGGTCGAACTGCTCGACGGGCTGTTCGCCTAATCGAACGGTGCACGGCACGTGCCGTTCAGTACACGGCACTGTCTGGCACGTGCCTGGCACGTGCCAGGCACCTTGATCGCGCCCAAGTCGCCGCTTGTAAACCC
>JBEIJG010000271.1:0-4944 GCA_040380385.1 Phycisphaeraceae bacterium
AGACGCACGGGATTTCGGTTCCCGTGGGGTAAAACCCGTGCAGGTTCGAGCCCTGTCGCCCGCCGATCTGAGCGCTCGCGACTGGCGGGCTGCTGAAGCTTCGCTTCAGGTGCCCGCTTTCGCTCGCTCTGGTCGGCCCTCTTGGAGTGCATCCTCGGGGCCGCGATGACCGTGCTCGCTCCCACCTCTCTTCAGGCACGCCTATCTCTCCTGCCGATACGCTTTCCCTATGGAGTGGACCCCTCGAAGTTGGGAGCGCAAGCCAAGCACGCAGCAGCCCGTCTATCCCGACGAGGCGGCGCTCCTCCGCACGCTCGAGGAGATCGCGGCGCTTCCGCCGCTGGTGACGAGTTATGAAATCGAAGCGCTGAAATCGCAGCTCGCCGAGGCCGCGCGTGGCGAACGATTCATTCTCTGGGGCGGAGATTGTGCTGAGAGTTTCGCGGATTGTTCGTCCGCCGCGATCGCTTCGAAACTCAAGATTCTGTTGCAGATGTCGCTTGTGCTCGTACATGGAACACGGAAGCGCATCACGCGCATCGGTCGATTTGCCGGCCAATACGCGAAGCCGCGCAGCACCGCGACCGAAACACGCGACGGCATCGAATTGCCGAGTTTCCGCGGCGACAACGTCAATCGCCCGGAGTTCACCATCGAAGCGCGCACGCCGGACGCGCAACTCTTACTCCGCGGCTACGAACGCAGCGCGCTGACGCTCAACTTCATTCGCTCGCTCGTTGATGGCGGCTTCGCCGATCTCCACCACCCTGAGAATTGGGACCTCGCGTTTGTGAAGCACTCGCCGCTCGCGGCGGAGTATCAGCGCATGGTCGATTCCATCGGTGAAAGCCTGCGATTCATGGAAACGCTCGCTGGCGGCACGATCACCGCGATGCAGCGCGTCGACTTCTTTACGAGCCACGAATTGCTCGTTCTTGCCTACGAGGCGGCGCTCACGCGACGCGTCCCACGCCGCGAAGGCTGGTTCAACCTGTCGACGCACCTGCCGTGGATTGGGCTTCGCACGAGCGATCCAACCGCGGCTCATATCGAGTTTTGTCGGGGAATTCGCAATCCCGTGGGCGTCAAAGTTGGGCCCGACACAACGCCTGAACAGTTGCTTGAGACGGTGCGCACGCTCTCGCCCGAGGGAGAACCCGGCCGCGTGGTGCTCATCGCCCGTTGTGGCGCGCACCGCATCGCGCGCGCGCTTCCGCCGCTTGTTCGTGCGATGCGCGACGCAGCGCTCCCCGTCGTGTGGATCGCCGACCCGATGCACGGCAACACCGAAACGGTCGTACCGACGAGCGGCGCATGGGCGGGAAAGAGCGTAAAAACGCGGAAATTCGGCCACATTCTTGCAGAGGTCGAGCAGGCCTTCGAGATCCACCGCATGGAAGGCACGACGCTCGCAGGCGTGCACGTCGAACTGACCGGCGAGGATGTCACCGAATGTACGGGTGGCGCGCGAGGACTCACCGATGACGATCTCTCGCGGGCGTATCGCTCGCAAGTCGATCCGCGGCTCAACTATGAGCAGGCGCTTGAGTTGGCGATGCTGATCGCGCGCCGAGCGGCGGGGCGGTAGCGCGGGCGCGGCCCATGTACATCGTGCATGACGGTCACCGCCATCCGGCGGGTGCGTCCAGTCCCGCGCCATGAGCCGTATACTCTGCCCCCCATGTCTCGCCGACGCGTCGTCATCACTGGTCTAGGTCCCGTCACCGCCCACGGCATCGGGATTGACCCTCTTTGGTCCGCCCTCACGGAAGGCCGCTCGGCGCTCGCGCCGATTCGCGCCTTTGACGCGTCGGGCTTTCTCGCCGCGTCGGGCGCGGAGTTGCCCGCCGACTTCGACGTGAAGGACCTCGTTCCGAAGAGTTATCGCAAAGCGACGAAAGTCATGGCGCGCGATATCGAAATCGCGGTCGGTGGTGCGCTCGCGGCGGTGCGTGATGCTGGACTCGCGACCCGCGGCACGGATCCCGACAATCCGCCGACCATTCGCCCCGATCGCGTGGGCTGCCACATCGGTGCGGGCCTCATCGCTGCGGAACTCGACGAACTCACCGGCGCACTCGCGTCGTCGCGCAACGCCGCGGGCGCGTTTGACCCAGGCCACTGGGGCCAACAGGGCATGCAGGAGCTCACGCCGCTGTGGCTCCTCAAGTACCTCCCGAACATGCTCGCTTGTCACGTGACGATCATCCACGATTGCCAAGGGCCGTCGAACACGATCACCTGCAACGAGGCGTCGTCGGGCCTTTCGCTCGCGGAAAGCCAGCGCGTCATCGAGCGCGGCGCAGCGGACGCGTGCCTCTCGGGCGGTGCAGACAGCAAGATGAATCCGATGGCGTATCTGCGCCAAGAACTCGCGGGGCGATTCGCGCGATGTGCGCCAAGCGACGACGCCACGCGGATCGTGAAGCCGTTTGACGCGAACGCGACGGGCACCCTCGTTGGCGAAGGTGGAGGCATCCTCGTCGTCGAAGCAGAAGAAACCGCGAAGGCCCGCGGCGCACGCATTCATGCGGTGCTCGCAGGAACGGGTGCGTCGCAGAGTTGGTGTGATGACACGGTCGGACTCGTACCCGACGCAACAGGTGAGTCACTCGCCGATGCGATCCAAGCGGCGCTCCGCGACGCAGGCGTCACCGCAGCCGACATCGACGCGATCATTCCGTTTGGCTCGGGTGTGCCATCGCTCGACGCGCTTGAGAAGAACGCGCTTGAGCGCGTCTTTGGCGCCAGTCTCGCATCGAAACCGCTCGTGACCCTCGCGCCTTCGATCGGTACGACGTGTGCCGGATTCGGCGCGATTGCCGTGGCCGTCGCGTGCCGCGCGCTGACCGAACAGAAACTCCCCGCGCGGCTCAATACGTCATCCGCGGCTGGTCTCGACGCGCTCGCTGCGCCAAGTTCCGCGCGCGAACTCCGCCACATACTCATCGCGACACCAAGCCTCGGCGGCCAAAACAGCGCTGCAGTCGTCTCGCGCCACGCTGAACTCTGAGAGACGAAAAGATTAGACGAAGGAAGAGACGAACGACGAACATGACCACCACGAAAAACAACCGTCGCGTCGTTGTCACCGGCATGGGCTGGGTGACGCCACTGGGCCACGATGTTGACACCGTTTGGAAGCGCCTGCTCAACTCAGAGAGCGGCATGGGGCCGACGACGCGTTTCGATGCGCGCACGTTTCCTACGAATTTCTCTGCGGAAGTGCGCAATTACACGATTCAGCCCTTCGTGAAGGACGCGTCGGTGCACGCGACCGCGGGCCTCAATTCGCAATTCGCGCTCGGTGCGGCGAGTCAGGCGTGGCGACAGTCTGGGCTCGAAGGTTTCGCAGGTCTCAATCGCAAGCGCATCGGTCTCTACTTGGGCGCGGGCGAAGGCGTGATCGATTTCGACAATTACGCAGCGTCGAATCTCGCGGGTTGGAACGCGGAGGAACGCAAGATTGACGGTGTTCGCTGGGCTGAACACGCGCATCGCGCAATGGACCGCATGCGCGAAGTCGAGCAAGAACCAAACATGCCGCTCGCGCACCTCGCGCGGGAGTTCGGCATTCGCGGGCCTGCGCTGAACTGTCTCACCGCGTGCGCTGCAAGCACGCAAGCGATCGGCGAAGCGTTCAGCCTTATTCAGCGTGGCGACACCGACGTCATGCTTTCAGGCGGTACGCACACGATGATCCACGTGCTCGGCGTGACGGGCTTCAATCGCCTCACCGCGCTGTCGACGTCGAAGGGCGATCCAACGAAGGCATCGCGGCCGTTCGACGCGACGCGCGACGGATTCGTCATGGGCGAAGGCTCGGGCATGATCGTGATGGAAGCGCTTGATCATGCCTTGGCGCGCGGCGCGACGCCGCTCGCGGAAGTTGCGGGCTACGGCTCGAGCGCCGATGCGTTCCGAATCACCGACATTCATCCCGAAGGCCGCGGTGGTGCAGCCTCGATGGCGATGGCACTCTCGCAAGCGGGCATCGATCCGAACGCGCGCCGCGCCGACGGCCGCGCCGCGATCGACTACATCAGCGCGCACGGCACGGGTACGAAAGAAAACGATTCGATCGAAACCCGCGGCGTCAAGCGCGTGTTCGGCGCGAACGCGAAGGACATCCCGATGAGTTCCATCAAGAGCATGATGGGCCACCTCATCGCGGCCGCGGGCGCGGTCGAGTTCATGACGTGCGTGCTTGCCATTCGTGACGGCATGCTGCCTCCGACGATCAATTACGGAACGCCTGACCCAGACCTTGATCTTGACTACGTGCCCAACAAGGCGCGCGCAGCGAAGGTCGACATCTGCCTCTCGAACTCCTTCGGCTTCGGCGGACAGAACGACACGTTGGTCGTGAAGCGGTTCATGGCGTGAATGGCCGAAATGAGCGCGCCGTGTGAGGGGCCCGCGTGAACCTCTCGCTTGAACCCATCGCATGAACCCCTCGCGCGAACGTGTGACTTTTGGGTTTCGTGTTGAACCTCGTTGAGTCCGAGAAAGCGGGGTTCAATGCGTGCTCCGGCGATGTGTGGCGCGAGTGTGGAAGTTCCCTTACGCGTTGGGCATCCGCGCGTCTTTCCTTTTCGTCACAACATGTCACAACATGTCACATCTTGTGACATCATGTCGCAACAGGTCACGGTGCAGCGCTTGGTCGAGCATTGTGATGGCCTTTGATTTTTGTCCTTTGTTCGAGCCGAACAGATGAACGTCCACAAGACTGCCACCGCGACATTGTTCGTCCTACTCGCCGTCACGCATGCGGCTGGGTACATGGGCGACCGTTCCGCCTTTGCCGGCGAAACTCCGCCGCGCGCGACACCCGGCACGCTCGGTTCGTTTGGCTTTGTTGGGTTTGCCAACATTCGGAACCTCGATCGCGTGGTCGATGTTGCCGCGGGAGATCGCCACTCGATGGCGCTTCGCACCGAT
>JBEIJG010000272.1:0-4941 GCA_040380385.1 Phycisphaeraceae bacterium
GCCGATACTGGACTTCTTCGCCCCGATTCCGCACCCTGACTCCGCACCCTGACTCCGCACCCTGACTCCGCACCCTGATTTCGCGCCTCACAGTGTGCCGAACTCCTCGCGTGGCTTCCTCGCGTGGCTTCCTCGCGTGGCGGACACGACCTTCGGAAACTGTCACTCGCAGTTCGGACACGGGTCGTTCGCGCGCTTCGGTGATGCTGGATTGCGGCACTCAATCGAAAGTCCCGGGCACGTCGCAAACTCCGGGAAGCAGACACAGGTGTCGAGGATCTTCTCGCATGGTCCCCATTCAGGGGTCGTCGTTTGCGGGTAAATCCACGCACACGTCACACTTGTTGGAAGTCCGAAGCACGCGGGATCGATCGTGGTGTCCCACATCGGCACCTGTCCTGCAGTGGTACACACTGGAAGGTTGCACGGTGCAGGAGGCACGACACCGGGCGGGCAGGTGAGTGGCGTACAGCCTGGTGTAGTCCACATGTCGTCGAGGCACTTCGCGTTGATGCGCACGCTGAACCGGTGCACCTTGCCGGTGTCGTCGCAATACAGGATGGACAACGCGTAGTAGAGGCACTCTTCGCCGTCTTCCGGAACCACCTCGCGCGACGCCTGCGCGACCGCTGCTGCACGCGGCAGTCCATCCGCCATCAGTTCTTCAACACGCACGCAGAAGGGATCGCTTCGACTGCTGTCGTGGATCACCGCGGGTTGACCTGGAAGCGGGTCGCCGCCGGGCGGAGTTGGCGGGTCTGCGAAAAGCGGGGCACCGCAGGCGCTTGCGAGCCCGAGGCTGAATCCAAGAGCGTAACGACGGATCACAGTCAAACAATCGAACTTCAACGCAGTCATGAGTCTTCGCCGAACGTACAAGATGTTGCTCCCAATCGGGCGGCCGCTGAAGTGCGGCTCGCCCCGCGACGCAGAGCCGACCTGCGTGCGGGGAACGAGTTGTTGATGTGTCTCCACACACGCCGATCACACACGCCGATCACACACGCCGATCACACACGCCGATCACACACGCCGATCACACACGCCGATCACACAAGTTCATCACGCGTGCCGATGCCGTGCTTCAAGCGCCCCCCCCATGGGGCGCTTGAACTCGGGCGAGTTCAGAACGGTGTGTGGTGAGGAATGTCACCCGCGACCATCGTTGTGACGGCGAGTAACGGAAAAAGACAAAAACGGTCTAGGACGGGGAAACGGAGTTTCCTGGACTCAATCGTCCGACAGCTGGATCGCGAGCCGCTTGAGAAGCCGCGACCAGCGTTGCCGACAGGCGGTTTCCGTCGTCGACGTCTCGGCAGCAATGACGCGCCACTGGGCGCCGGAGACGCGCAACCGCATGATCACGCGATCCATGTCGTCGGCCTGTTTGAGGAGATTCCGCAGCACATCGGAGCGTTCGACCTTGGAAATCGCGTCCGACGCCGTTGCATCGATTTCGCTCTTGACGACCAGTCCTCGGCGCGCGGCGGCTGCCGCGGTTGTGCGCTCTCGTTGTTCCTTTCGTCGTGCGAGCGCGAGCGCTCGATCGGCGAGCGTTAGTACGAAACTGATCGCAGCACCTTTTCGACTCGATGCGGTCTGGGCGGTCTGGGCGGGCGTGTCCGCGGCGCGCGCTGCGGCACGTTCTCGACCTTCTCGCGGGTCTTGAGGGCTGATTCGCCGTGCGATCTGCACCGAACCGAGCTGGATGTCAGGATCGCAGTGCTGGTTGCTCGTGCGCGAGGAATCCGCGAACTGTGCGGCTTCGCTCGGGTTCATCACCGCGCGACGCACCACCGAGGCAAAGATGTCGCTTGTTGCAAGCATCGGACCGCGTTGGGTTCGTCGACGCCGGATATGGGCGCGAAGCAGCGGCTCGATCTCCGATAAGAGACGAACCATGTCGTCGTGTTCCCAACTTCCGCGCGAAGCTTCGGGCATGCGCGGAGTGTAGTGTGGGATGAAAGCGGTGCAAGCGAATGACCCGTTACGTCCAAAGAGTCAGTCGTACGAGCGCAATCGAAGGCTCAAGCGAATCATCGGGTTTCATGTCGCGATGTGAGGTTCAACAGAGGCTCAAGTACAAATCAACCGCGTTCAAGAACTTCAAGTACAGAAGATTGAAGTGCGGCTATCTTCCGCGCTATGTCGGGGAATTTTGTTCGACAAAAATCGAAGGCATGGTCCGCCAAGGCCTTGCCCCGCTGGAATCTCAGCGCCGACGAGTCGCTCGAGTCGCTTGAGTCGGCAGTCTTGCGCGACTTCGCGTTGTTGGCGTCGCAATACGGTTCGTTTCCGTCGATCGAGCGATATCAGTCTCACATTGATCCGATCAACGACACGGCCGCAGCGGAAGCGTTCTTGTTTGCCGCGTTCTTTGCAGCGGGAGTCCATGCGCCGCAAGTTGCGCGGGCATGGCGAGAGCGTTGGCCTGCATGGCAACAGTCGATCGAACGATGCCTCGGGGCCGCGATGATCGCGCGCGACATGGAAGCGGAGAATACGCCGTTCATCGGCCTTCGAATCGGCGCGCGTCTGGAAGATGGCGAAGGTCGATATGAAATCACGCGCGAACTTGGGGGCGGCGCGTTCGGCCGCGTCTTCGAAGCGCTCGATCGAACGCTTTCGCGTTGTGGCGCGCCCGCCAGCGTGGCGCTGAAAGTAGTCCGCTGCGCAGAGCGGGGCGATGCGCGTGAAGCGATCTCGCGGCTCTTGCGTGAGGCTGGAGCCGCTCGCGCGATCGCGCATGGTGGTGTTGCGCGTGTCCTCGACGCAGGCGAAATCGATGAGGCTGCCCTCAAGTACTTTGATGAGCCCTTTGATGAGCCCTCGGACGAGCGTTTTGACGAGCCTGTTGACGAGGCTTTTGACTCGCAACCTGACGAGCGATCGAATGGTCCGGCGGATTCCCAGCCATTCGGAGGCGATGTCGCTGCGGCCTCCGATCGATCTCGCAAGCGTATGCGCGCTGCGTCCGAGGTTGATCGAAGCGACAGTCAACGCGATGGTCAACGAGACAGTCAACGCAGTCCCGCAGTCTTCATCGTGACCGAGTTTGTCGAAGGACTTCCGCTCTATCTCTGGATCGCCTGTGGCCAACGAACGTGGCAGGAATGCACGACCATCTTGGATTCGCTCGAGGCAGCCGTGCGAGCCTGTCACGCGAAGTCGATTGAGCACGGCGATATCTCGCCAGCGAATCTGATGATCGATGCTGAAGGTGTACCGCGCCTGATCGATTTTGGTTTGTCTGCGTGGAACGATCCGTCGCCGCAGGAGGGCAAAGAGGTTCAACCGAGGGAAGCTTCGAGCGAGATGCAGAGGGTGGCGTCCACGCTCTCCATCGGCGAGCGCGATCGGGTGCGCCTCACCGAGCTGAAGGAGTGGCTACAGCGCGAGTGCGTAGCGATCGCACCGCTTGAGAGAGCGAACATCGAGCTCTCGCGCTCGCAGCTTGTTTCCCGTGCGGCTCGCCAAACCCCGCGTCGACATCTCCGAAGGTTTGCGCTTGCGTTGCTTCCCGTACTCGCATTCAGCCTTGGTTGGATGGCGCTGCGGAGTGAACCTCTCGCGGTTCGCACGGCAGCGCAGCGACTCTTTGATATCGACAGACTTGAAGGTGGTCCCGACGCAACGCTCGAACACCAAATCGCGCGGCGCATTCTCGAGACCGGTGATCTTTCGACGAACAGTGTCTCTCAAGGCAGCGAGGGCGCGCCATCGACGAAGACCGAGATCGCCGCGAGCACGACAAATGAGGTCTTGCTCAAGTGGATTCAGGACACGCGCATCGAACTTGCACGAGCGCGGCGTGAAGGATTGCCGAATCATGCGCGTGAGCTACTTCTCGCGTCGGCGCTGGCGGCACATGGCGATTACGTCTGGCCGAAAATGTACGCGTTTGGAGCGCTCCAAAACGTTGCGCTCGAGGCGAACGATCCAGAATGCGCGAACGATCGAAGAGCGCTTGCGGAGAGTGTGCTCAAGTTGAATCAAGACATCCGATTCGCCACGGACGACGATCGCCTCGCCGAAGCGGATCGCCTCGCCGCGCAACTGCATGCTCCTGGACTCAGCGTGCTTGCGCGTCGCGCGTTGACGGCCCGCGTTCCATCGAACTTGAGCGAAGTCGAAGTACTTCCGCGTGTCGTGCGGCCAGTGCCCTGAAGACTGCGTTGTACATTTGCCACGCCGCGTCTTGTTTGGGACCAGCGGCGGGGTCGCAGTAGTTGAGTGCGGCGACACAAGCCTCTTTCGCTTGGGTCGATTTCTCGCCGCATGCGTTCGAAAGTAGCGCGGCGACGGCGTTTCTCATGAGAGGATCGACCGCGGCGCAGCACGCAGCGCGAATCGATCGAAGTCCTGAACTACCCCGCGCAAAATTCAACATGGAGGCTGCCGGTGCTTTGGGAGATTGCACCGTGATACGGTCGTGAGCCTCGATGAAAAGCGGATCTCCCGTCCACACTTCGACGATGACGCCATCTCGCCAAAGACAGATGGCGGTGTCCTCATCATGGAGAGCGACAAGCGTGACTTCATCCGCGATCGTTTCGCCGATCGATGGATCGAGTTGTTTGAACGAGACTCTGCCGGAGCTCGAGGAATCAGGGGTTTCGCCGCGGGCAGCGCCGTCGCCTCGAATCTCGTCGCAAAAGAGCAGAGGTGCACGCCCAATCGTGTCCGCCGCCCTCATTGGAAGTCTTGGCGACGAATCGCTCGCGCTGATCCGTCGCCAGGACTTTTCACCCGTCTTTCGCTCGAACTGGACCACGATGGTTGTGGCGGTTGGTGGAGAAGTTGGGCTTGTAGTTGGAGGTGAAGTTGCAGACGCTCCATCGGCTTCCACAGCGGCGCGCGTCTCATGTACGACCCGGAGTTCGAGATCAAGTCGCTGGTCGGTCGCACTGGTCACCTTCACAGCGTTCGACAAGGTTGCGA
>JBEIJG010000273.1:0-4826 GCA_040380385.1 Phycisphaeraceae bacterium
CTCATCATGGTCACGCACGACGACCGTATCGCCGATCGCTGCCAGCGCGTCGTTCGATTGAAAGACGGCGAACTCGAACTCGATCGCGACGGCGGAGGGCGCAAGAAGCGCTCGGAACACGCGGAGCACGGTTCGTGAAGAGCACGCAGCCCGGCGGGACGTGGCTGCGTGTCGAAGACCGCGCGCGCGTGGTCGGCATCGATCCAGGAACGCGCATCGCTGGCTACGCGGTTGTCGACTTCAATGCGCGCGGCGACGCGGCGATTGTCGATGCCGGAGTCTTTCGACTCGACGGAACCGCGCCGCTTGCGACGCGCATCCACCAGTTGTTCGAAGACATCACTGCGCTCCTCACCGAGCACAGCCCCTCGCACATGGCGCTCGAAGCGGTGTTCTCACACACCGATCACGCGCGCACTGCGATTCAGATGGCGCACGGTCGCGGGGTCGTGTTGCTCGCGGCGGAAATGCGCGGGGTGCCTGTGGCCGAATTGCCGCCCGCGGAAGTGAAGCGCGCGCTGACCGGCAACGGCAACGCGACGAAGGCGCAAATGCAGCGCGCTGTGATGACGCAGTGTGGACTTCCCACGATGCCAGAACCACCCGATGTTGCCGACGCGATCGGAATCGCGCTCTGTGGCGGACGCCGATTGAGAGGACTCGCATGAGTGGTCTTCAGTTTGAATGCGCGCAAGCGGCGGCGATGACATCGAGCGGCAGCGTGTGTGCGCGCATCGGATCACGGAATGTGTCGCGCACCGCGCGATGGATCTGTTGCGTGCTCGCGGGAAGCGCGGTGCTCTTCGCCGGTTGTGCAACATCGTCGAATGCGCGAAGCACGGCGACCGAACCCGCGCCTCCTGCAAGCACGCCCGAACTCATCCCACCGCGCTCGGCTGAAGGCAGCGCGGAAGCAACTGCCGCGCAAGCAACTGCCGCGAAAGCAACTGCTGCGGAAGCAGCTCCAGCAGAAGTCATTCCCCCGCCATCGACTTCAGTTGATCAGACGCCTGCGGGAGCATCCACCGGCGCGCCGAACACACCCGCCGAGGCGCCAGCCGCACCTATCGAGTGGCTTCAGTTCACACCACAGATCCGTATCGATCGCGCGCGCGGCGTCATCGTGTGCGACATCGTGTCTGTCCTCGACGTCGGGTTCCTCGAGCAATACGTTTGTGCCGTCGGCACGCGCGAACACGAGTCGCTCTTCGTCTTCGAAGGGAAAGCGAGTGAACTGCACGCTGCGATGCTGCTCGCCGGTTGGACGCCTGGCAAGCCAGGCAGTTGGCGTGAAGTGCCGCCGCAACCAACCGATGCGGCCGAGCAAGCTCGCCCGACCGAAGAGGCGCAACGGCTCTCCGATCCCACTGCGCGAAATCAACGCTTCGTGGCGGTGCCGCCGAGCGGCGAGGCACTCGAACTCACCGTCGTCATGCCCGACGGCTCCACGCGTCCCCTCACGTACTTCGTGCGCGCGTCGCCGTTGGGGCGCCAAACCACAGAAGATGTGAGCGGCGAACCCACAAAGACGCCCACGCCGCCCAATCGCTTCATCTTCGCCGGCTCACGATTCCGCACCGATCCGCGCACGGGCGTTGAGCGATACATCGCCGACGGATCCGGTTCCATCGTCGGTCTTGTCACCTTCGGCGACGAAACGATCGCGGCGGTTGATGTGATTCCCGATCAGGTTTCGGCCGCGGAGCCGGTGTGGGAAGTCTTCACCGAGCGCATGCCGAAGCCTGGCACGCGATGGACGCTTCGCATCGAGCGAGCGCGACCGCGCCGGCGGCGGATCGAGAACTCACTCGGCGCTGGGAGCAGTGTGGGAAATGGCTCGGGAAGCCCAGCGGGTAGCGCCGAAAGAAAAAAGGCCCGGCCGAGACAGTGCCTCAGGCCGAGCCCTTCCGGGGGCGAATGGATGGGTAGGTGTTTACCTACCCCAAACAATGTAAAGTCAGGATCGGCCGACTCCAAGTGCCTCCTTGCGAATTCTTGGCGGAAAGTCGACATCACGACAGACTTTGAGGTGCCGACAGAACGAGCGCTTCGCCTCCGCGGGTTTGAGGTCAGTCCACAAGCCCTGCCTCGGAACAAACTTATGTCAAATGAAGTTGGCTGCGGCCCGACCGGCCTTCGAGCGGGCGACGGCCGCGACGCTTACGACCGCCGCGAATCCCACGCCGCGTTCATCACGCACAAGATCGGCCTTGCCGTTTCTTCGAAAGAGGCCCGGCCGTGTATCTCTTGACCCGAGTCGTTCGTCTACCCCTCACGGCCGCCCCCTACCAGATTGGTACGAACGGCCTCGTCGGCTCCTCCGCTGCTGGGTTTGCAGGCATCGGAGAGTTTCATGTGGCCTGCCGCGGTGACATCCCTGAGTCGGGCTACCTCGTCGACATCTCCGTGATCGACCGGGCGATTCGTGCGATTCTCCCCGGGCACATCGCCGCGGCGCTTCGCGAAGAGGCGCGCACTGGACGAGTGTTCGACCCCGTTGCGAGCCTCCGTGCGGCGGCGGATGAACTCGCGGAACGCCTGCCTGCCGCGCTCGCGAGCCTTGCGTTTCGACCAAGTCCGTTCCTAGAAGTCCGGCTTGAGTTTGGCGAAGGACAGCCCAACTCAGGGCAGACCAACTCAGGGCAGACCAAATCAGGGCACTCCACGCCCGGCGCCTTCCCGCTGCCTTCCGCTGAAAAGCTGACCATGACTTCCCCCGCATCCGCAAACGCCGCAGACTCCGCCTCACCGACTTCTACCACCGCTTCTTCGACCATCGTCGGCGGGCAGGAGGCCCGACCAGCGACGCCTCGTGTGATTCTCCGCGAGACTTTCGAGTTCGCGGCGTCGCACCGATTGCATCTCTCGCACCGGAGCGACGGCGAAAATCGGGCGCTCTTCGGGAAGTGCAACAACCCCAACGGGCACGGACACAATTACCGGATTGCCGTCTCCGTCGAAGTCCCGGCGGAGCAATCCGCCGATGCCCGACCTGGATTTGCCGAGTTGGAGCGAATTGTTGAAAGCGAGATCATGGCTCGGTTCGATCACAAGCATCTGAATCTCGACTGTCCTGAGTTCGCCATGACAAATCCATCCGTCGAGAACATCGCGCGCATCTCCTTCGAAGTGCTCGCCGAGCCGTTCGCGGCCGCGGGCGGCAGATTGCGCGATGTCGAGGTTTGGGAGACCGAGAAAACAAGTTGCCGATACCCGGCGTAGCGGCAGCCCGATCAATCGCGGGAACACGTGATGCCTCACCCGCCTCGTTTCGCCCGCAAGGTTTCATCCACTTGGTTTCGATCCGCCTGCGCCCGTTGCACCACCACTCTGACTGAGATACTGGATATGCACTCACTTCGCTCCACGCCGCTGCTCGTTCTCACTCTCACGCTCGCTGGTGGCGCATTCGCGCAGACGATTCGTCCGGTCGCTCCGCCGGCCTCCCTCACTCCCAATGCGGCCCCGAAGCAAGCAGCGCCGTCGACGCCGCTCCCGCCGCCGCTCTCCGTGGCCGAGCAGCGCTTTCGCGACCTCTCGATCCGCGTCCGTGCACAGAGCGCCATCGACGAAGCACTCCGCGCGGAGCTTCGGTCGCTCTGCGAAGTGCTCGAGACCGACCTCGCTGCGCCCACCACGGCGCGCGACGTCGCGCTGCGGCTTCTCGCGGCACGTGCCCAGTGCGCGATCTGGCTCGAAGACAACGCTGCGATCGATTCGGCCTTCAGCCGATTGAGCACGATGAATCCGTCGTCGGAGGCGACCACGATCGCGTGGGCGCGTGAACTCAATGCGATGGCGCAGTTCGAACGCGCGTCGCAGCTGATTCAATCGCGCGATTTCAACACACGCATGATCGACGCCAAGATCGTTTGGGGTGAGGCGCTCACCGGACTCAATCGATTCGACGAGGCGCAAGGGGCGCTCAACACCGCGCCGGGCGGAAGATCGCCAGCGCAGCAGAAGGCGATCAGCGACGGAACCTATCGAACGCAGACACTTCGTGGCATGTTCGAGAAGGAACTTGTCGCGATGGATCGCGATCAAACCCGCGGCGACCTTCCGTTGGTGCAACTCATGACGTCGCAGGGCCCGATTGAGCTCGAACTCTTCGAAGAACAAGCACCAAACTCCGTTGGCAATTTCATCGAGCACGTTGAAGCTGGTCATTACGACGGCACCACCTTCCACCGCATCTTGCGTGGCCTTGGCGTACAGGGCGGTGACCCCGCCACTGCGGAAGGCGCCGCGGGTGGCAAGTCCACCGGTGGTTGGACGATTCCCGATGAATGCGACCGTGAAGATCGTCGCGCGCCACTCGCGGGTCGGCTCATCCTGGCGAAGCAAGCTCCTGCCACGGGAGCGCGCGAGGTCCCAGTGCCGCACTCGGCGGGATCGCAGTTTGTGATCCTCGTTGCTCCGCTCGAGGATCTCGATGGGAAGTACACCGTCTTCGGCCGAGTGACCGACGGCTTTGATGTGGTCCGCTCGTTGACTGCGGAGGACACCATCGCGTCGGCGCGCGTCCTGCGGAAGCGCGAGCGCGAGTACAAGGGAGTCCGCTTCTCCGAAGCAACTTCCGGCAACTTCGTGATGCCGCGCACGGTTGCGGAGGGTGGAAATCGTGCCGCGACGCCCGCGACCGAAGTCAAGTTGAACGCACCTGGCGCAGTCAATCTTGGCTCAACGCCGGATGCAAAGCTCACTCCGCCGTCGGCGTTGCAGCCGGTGCAGCCAACGAAGACGCCCGCGAACCAAACCGCGCCAACGCAAGCGCCGCGCTGAGCGGCGTCACGCGTCGCGAACGGGGATCACGCGTCGCGAAC
>JBEIJG010000274.1:0-4818 GCA_040380385.1 Phycisphaeraceae bacterium
GAGATACTCACGACGCCGCTCCGCGTACGGCGAGTTCGAATCCGAAAAGTCGGTGAAATTGCGGTTGCCGGGGCCAGTTTCTGATCGGTCGCGCCCCCACAACATGAACTCGATCGCGTGCCAACCCGTGCACACGTTCGTTTCGCCACCGCGTTGGTTGTGCAACTTCAGAATCACGCGACCGAGTGCTGGATACTTCGCGCGATCACGAATGATGCCCGTGGTCGCGCTGTCTGCCTCGGGCTCGATATACGACTCATCGACTGGCCACGCATTGATGAATGTCTCCGTGCCGCCGCGCGTTGTGTCGATCGGACCGTTGCCGAACCGGAAGGCCTCCGTGCGTCCGTAGATTTCGCGTGCAGCGGTCCACGTTTCGCGTGCGCGCGTCAAACCTTCCATCGTTGGCGCCGCGCAAAACGCTTGGATTGCGGCGCGCATCTCCTCAGCCGAAGCGAGCGACGCGCGATACTCATCGTGCACCATCGCGGCGTACGCTCGCAGGCACTGGACTTCGAGCGTTTGTGGAGTGTCACCTGTTTCGCGCGCGACATCCGCGACTCGTTCGCGCGATGAAGGCACCAACGACGAGGCGTTCTTGCCGGCGTTGACGAAGTGGGGAGAGGTCAACACTCCCGAAATCAGAACGAGGGCTTCGATCGACATACCGAACTCCGAAAGAACCAGATCTGAGACAAGAACTCCAACCCCTAAAACTCCAACCCCTAAAACTCCAACGACGAAAACTCCAACCCCTAAAACTCAAAGCACGAAACTGCGCGTCTCGCGCTCCAACCGACAAGGCCGAGACTCTAGTCTTTCGTGCATGGCACTTCGCATTCCGCATGCGCGATCGAACGGAGCCTGCACGAGGCGTTTACAGACCACCAACAATCGGACACGACGCTTCGCGCCCATGTTGCCTCTTGCCTTCGTCGTTGCGACTGCCCTATCCGCGCAATCTGCCCCCTGTGCCGCAACCCCGCCAAGCGCGAGCGCTGCATGCACCAAATCATCTGCAACAACCGCGAGCGCACCAGGCGCCGTGCGGGCTGATTTCGCAGCGCTCGTCGCCGACTTCGACGCGGCGCGCCGCGCACTCCAAGAGCGCATCACGCCGTCGATCGTGACGGTGAACACCTACATCAAGGTGCCTGAGGGAGTTGCGTTTGAGGGCCGTTGGCAGGTCGCCGACGAGTCGCCGTTTCCGGGCTATGCCCGCGAAAAGGTCGCGAGCGGCATTCTGCTCGACGACAAAGGCACCATTCTTTGCTGCCGTGATCCACTGACACTCGAAGGCGACGTGCTCGCCGAGGTCTACGAAATCGATACACCCACTGGCGCGCGATTTGAGTGCGAACTGATTGCGAGCGAGCCAACCATTAATCTCGGGATTTTGCGGGTGAAGTTGGCCGAAGGCCAGACCCTCGGCGATCTCGTTCCCGCAACGATCGGCAAGTCGGAAACAGTTCAACTCGGCGACACCGTGTTCGCCGCCGCAGACCCGTTTGGTAGTTCGCGCACGTTCGCGCAAGGCACCGTCATGGCCCTGCCGACAGCTTCGTGCTACCAAGCCGACCTCACAGGAAGTTTCATCCACTCGAGTATGGCCATCGCGCCAGGCGCAATCGGCGGCGCGTTGGTCAACGCCAAGGGCGAAGTCGTGGGCATCCTTGTGCCACCACCCGCTGCAAACGGTGCCACGCGACCCGACCCGAGCCCGTACGTCTCCTACGCGCTCCAAATCGACACTGCTCTCGGCGTTGGACAAGCGCTCATCGAGAAGCGCTCGAATCACTCGCCGTGGGTCGGCTTCTCCGTGCTCTCACAAACCGAGTTGAAGACGCGCCTGCGCGACGATGCAAAGTTCAACGCGATGCAGAAGCCTGAACTCGGGATCTACATCGATGACCTCTACGATCCAAGCCCCGCATCGAAGGCAGGCATCCGACGTGGCGACTTCATCGTCGACATCAACGGTCGCAAGATCGCGAGTGTCGTCGATTTCCAACAGTCGCTCTACTACTTCAGCGGCGCGACGGTTCCTGTGCGTTGCTTTCGCGATGGCAAGGAGTTGCAAGCAATGCTCACCATCGAAAAGCGCCCGATTGAAGCCAATCGCCCTTGATCGCATGTCGCTTTGAGCTTGTGTGACTTTGCGAAGAGGTTGCATCACGCAGTCGTACACGCCACGTTCACCAGAACTGTTGCGACAGATCGTTGCGACAGATCGTTGCGACAGACCGTTGCGACAGACCGTTGCGACAGATCGTTCCATCGCGCCCTGCTCGTTTGCACGTTGCCCATCAACACCGCACACGATGCAAACCTTCGCCACATGTTGCAGCGGCGCGAAAAACATACGCGTTTGATGCGGTACTTACCGAGCTCACAAACGAGATTTATCCTTTGAAAAGCAACGCTTAGCGCGTGCTCGAGATCGTGCTCAGGCTTCGGCGAGTGGCCGAAGCCTTGTTTTGTTCCGTAGAAAGTGCACTTTCCTAGGAGTCAAGTTTCTCATGCGTCCCACCTTCATCCTTTGCTCTGCTGCCCTCATCACCAGCAGCGCGCTCGCGCAGACTTCGATCGTCACCGGTCCTTCGTCGTCGGCCACGCCGTACGTTGTTCCAGTCGGTAACGCAGTGACCGACCTCGTCTCGATCATCACCGTCGGCGATTCCGTCGGCGGCTACACGTTCTACGGCATCCCAGACGGCATGGGTGCACTCGCAGGCTCGACCGGTACCTTCGACCTCTACGTGAATCACGAATTCGCCGCGACCGTCGGTGGTGCTCGCCGCGCTCACCAGCCAAAGGGCTTCACGGGCGGCGCGTTCATCAGCGGATGGAACGTCAACAAGTCTGACTTCCGCGTGAACTCGGGTTCGGACACGATCACCTCGGTCGCCACCGTCACGAACGGCACCGGAGGCTCGCTCTACAACTTCCAGCGCTTCTGCTCGGGCGAAATCCCAGCGGCGAACTCGCTCTTCAATGCGAACACGGGTAAGGGCACGCAGAACCGCTTCTACCTCACCGGTGAAGAGGGCGGCACCCCGGGTCGCGGTATCGCAACCGATATCTCGACCGGCATCGGTTACCAAATGACCGCCCTCGACGCCTCCGCAGGCTCGTGGGAAAACATCGTCTGCCGTCCATACGAGAGCGATACGACCGTCGCAGTCGCTCTCTCGGACGGTGGCGCGAACCGCGTCTTCCTCTACGTCGGTACCAAGCAGGACTCGGGCAACCCAGCTGAGCGCGCAGGCCTCCTCAACGGCACGTCATACGGCATCGTGGTCAATGTGAACGGCTCGGCGCTCACGACCGAAAGCCGCGACTTCGCACTCAGCGCCGCTGCGCCAGCCGTCTACTCGGGGACCTTCACGCTCGCTGCAGGCGGCACCGCTGCTGGCACGACCTTCCTCCGTCCAGAAGACGGCGCGTGGGATCCAGCGAACCCAGCCGATTTCTACTTCGTCACGACCGACCGCATGAGCGTCACCTCGGCGGGTGCAGCTCAGAGCTCGGGTAGCCGCCTCTACCGTCTCCGCTTCAGCGACATCAACAATGTCCTCGCTGGCGGCACGATCGAAGCGCTCATCGAAGGTACGGGCTCGTACCCGAAGGCGATTGAGATGGGCGACAACCTCTGCGTCGTCAACACGATCCAAGGTGGCACGCGCGTCTTCATCACCGAAGATCCAGGCAACAACCCGCACAGCGCACGCACCGTGATGTACGACGTTGCGACCGACACCGCGACCACGATCATGGAATCCGATCGCGCTCGCTTCGGTGGTTTCACCTCGAACGGTGCTGGCGGATGGACGAGCCAAGCGGCAACGGCACCGTTCAGCCAAGACGAAGAGAACTCGGGCAACTTCGAAGCGACCGAAGTCTTCGGCCGCGGTTGGTTCATCCAGAATATGCAAGCTCACTACTCGCTCGCTGCTCCACTCGTGGAAGGCGGCCAGTTGTACGCATACTTCTGCCCAGAGTGCGTCGGCTCGGTGCGTGAAGACCTCTCGACCCCGCTCGACGGCATCGTCAGCGCGGAAGACCTCGCTCAACTTCTCAACAACTGGGGCGGTACGGGCCGCTCTGACATCAACCGCGACGGCGTGACCGACGCGGCCGACCTCGGCGCGCTCCTCTCTGCGTGGAACGCAAACTGAGTTCAAACTCGTACTTCTGACGTCGGCGAGTTGCATTCCGACGTTTGACACGCATCGACGCCTCCTCGCCCCAAGTTCTTCTTGGGAGAGGGGGCGTCGGTCTTTTTCCTTGGCGCAGCCGCCGTCATCGACGACTTACACTGTCGGCCGTGACGCGCACGACTCCACCCAACTCCGCCGCACCGATCGCGGGCGGAGGCACGAAGCCGCCACTTGGCGTTCAGCTTCGCGACGTGCTGGAGACCGCCAACACGCCATTCCGGCACGTGCAAGACCTTCTGCGCTTCCCGATCAGCGAAGCGCGCATGCGGCGCCGGATCCGCGAGCAACTCGCGCGCGGAACGCCAATCTTGGTGTACTCCGCAACCAAGACCGCTTCAACTGCCGTCGCGGCCGCGCTCGATCGCACGTCAAGAATCGAAACCGTCAAGGTGCACCATCTCCAGCCCGCCCACTTCTGGACGGGACCGCTTTCCTCCCCCGTCGCCGCCGACGGCATGCTGCGACATCGCGCGATCGAACAACGCGCCGCGCGCGAGCTCCTCCTCCAGGGCAGCGATCAACCGCTCAAAGTGGTCGCCGTGATGCGCGACCCAATCGCGTTCAATCTTTCGAATTACACGTACTTCGGCCGCGCGTA
>JBEIJG010000275.1:0-4811 GCA_040380385.1 Phycisphaeraceae bacterium
GGATCGACACACAGGTAATCGAGATAGAACTCTGCGCACGCGGCAAGCGCAGGCCACGCGCGATCTCGCAAGAACGCTTCATCACCCGAGTGCGCGTAATGCTCAAAGTAGTGACGCGTCAGCCAGCCGCCGCCGTGCGGCCACATGCCCCACACGGTGAGACCGATCGGCTCGGTAAACGCCCACGCATCGCTCGTGTGATGCACCACTGAACCGCGCGCACCATAGAGTTTCTCCGCAGAAATACGGCCGTTTTGAATCAATCGATCGGTGAATGCAAACAACGGTTCATGGCACTCCGCGAGGTTCGTCGACTCCGCGTGCCAGTAGTTCATCTGGATGTTGATGTTGGTGTGGTAGTCCGCGTTCCACGGCGCAGCGAGGTGCTCGTTCCACAAACCTTGCAGGTTGGCAGGCAAGAGTCCGTTCGGCCGTGAACTTGAGAAGAGCAAGTAGCGACCGAATTGGAAGTACAGCGAAAGCAGCGCAGGATCATTCGCACCGTTGCGGAACTCCGCGAGTCGCACGTCGGTTGGTTTCGTCGCCTGTGGCGATGTGCCGATGTCAAGAGACACGCGGCCCATGACTTCGCTGTACCGCTTGGTATGCCGCGCGAGCAGTTCGTCGAAGCCGACGGCGAGCATCTCCTTCGCGCGCGACTTCACCGTCACCCGCGGATCGGCGATGCGCACGGCCGGATTGATCCCGGCGATGAAGTCGGTCGCGCCCGTGATGACGACGGTGTAGGCGCGGGTTTCGGAGCCGGTACGATCGCGCCCCTCGACCTTGCCGAGGCTCCGCTCGGGCAGGCGTTCGATCTCTACCGTGCTCGCGTTCCGCTCGTCGAGCTGCATCGCGACGCATCCCGCGTAGCGCACGCCTCGATGCTCGCCGTTCACCGCGGTTCCGTAGCGGGTCTGGAGGTGCGTGGTGCGTCCATCCGTCTCGACTCCCTCGATGTCCGCTCCACCATCGACGAGCTCGTCGCGGCCCGAAGCAATCGCTGCGACGAGCGGCTTCTCGCCGAGCGATTCCCATCGCACGACGATCGCGTTGTCCGTAGCGCTCGCAAACACGCGGTAGCGATAGCGCGAGCCATCGGCCGTGAACTCGGTCGTCGCAACGCCAGTGGCGAGATCGAGCGAGCGACGCACATCACTCACCTTCTCAAAGGGCGTGCTCCAGCGAGTTCCAACCGTCATCAACGGTTGATACGAGCGCACCCAATCGGGCGTCATGAACTCGTCTTGCATGATCTTCTGCGCACCGAGCACATCGCCCTTGAACCAAAGTTCGCGAGCACGTGCGAGCGAACCGGAAGCGGGGGTGCGGTTTCGGTCGATCGGTTTGCCGGCCCAAACTGAGATCTCGTTCACTTGAATCGTGCCGAATTCGTCGCCAAACACCATGCCGCCGAGTTCGCCATTGCCGATCGGCAGCGCTTCGGTCCATTTCGATGCGGGTTCGTCGTACCAAAGTTCGAGTGGCGACGCGGTGGTGGGCGGTTCCGATGCCGGCGCCGCGGCGAGCAAGGGAAGGATGCAGGCGAGACAGGCAAAGATGGAACGCGCAAACATGGAAGCTCCTCCAATGCACGGTCGATGCGCGTGCGATGTGTGCGCGATCGTAGTGGAACGCTGCTCTCACATCGCGCCGCCGTTACAGTGTGCAGCACCCGGAGAACTTCCATGCGCATGACATCGCTTGTTGCCACGATCGCTCTCACCGCTTCGGTTCCATTCCTTGCCGCGTTGCAAAGCGCGCCATCCAACGAAGCACCGAAGTTGGCTCCGCCGAGCGGCGGCCAGAAATTGGGTGCAACGAATCAGCAGTTCATGAACGACGGCTCACCGATCAAGGTGGACGAGAAGGTCATGCTCTTCAACGGCAAGGATCTCTCGGGTTGGAAGGCGTTCGTGCCGGATCTTGCGAAAGATGGCAAGGACCAGCTTTCGGTGTGGAGTGTGAAGGACGGCGTCTTGCAATGCGCGGGTCGACCGATTGGGTACATCCAAACCGAAGCGCTTTACGACAACTACATCCTCGAACTTTCGTGGCGATTTGATCCGGCGAAGGGCGAGGGAAACTCGGGTGTGTTGCTCCGAACGATTGGCGACGATGTCGTTTGGCCAAAGTCGATGGAGGCGCAGCTCCACTCGAAGAACGCTGGCGACTTCTGGAACATCGGCGAGTACAAGGCGACGGTCGATGCGAAGCGCACGAACGGTCGTCACACCGTGAAGTTGCGCGACACGAACGAGAAGCCGCTCGGCGAGTGGAACCAGTACCGCATCGTCGTCAACAAAGGCACGATCGAACTGTGGGTGAACGGGCTCTTGCAGAACATCGCGACGAACGTCGAAGTGAACAAGGGTCGCATCGCGCTTCAATCCGAAGGCGCGTACATCGAGTTCAAGGACATTCTGCTGCGGCCGATTGTGGATTGAGCGGCGTGTTTCAGCGCTTGCAACCTGTTTGAGCGCTCGCGACTGAGCGGGCTGCTGAAGCTTCGCTTCAGGTGCCCGCTTTCGCTCGCTTTGGCGTAGATCACGTGTGTGCCCGCTTTCGCTCGCTCTGGCGTGGACCACGCAAACCCTCGTGCTCGCGAACACGCGTCAATACACATCTGGCCGTTCGTACAACTCCGCGCCGCACTCGGGGCAACGCCCGCGCAGCAACGATTCGCGCGCGTTGTAGCCACAATTCGGGCAGTGACTTCGATCAATGCGTCGTTGTCGCACGATCGCTCGACTGCGGCGATAGACGTACCACCCGAGCCGCAACGGTGAGATCACAACGGCCGATGCAATCGCGAGCAAACACCACCAAACTCCAATCGAGAACGTCCACGCGACGAAGTGTGTCGACTCTGTTGTGGTCGTGTGCACGACGTTCGCACGCGCTGCAAGTGGCGCGGCGAGAGCGCTGTACTTCTCTCGCAACTCTTCGCGCGCGCTGCCAAAGAGCGTGAGTTTGGTTTCCGTTGGCCAAGCGACATCGCGCGTTGCAAACGGCCAACCGAACCACGACGTTCGTTGCACGTAATCGACGTCGACGTACGGCGTGACACCAGGCCACGGTTTTGCGCGTTCGTCACCTTCCATCACGCGCGCGCGCAGTTCGACATCCGCACCCTCGGTGTAGATCCGAACCGCGAGCAAAGGCGTTGCCTCATCGACCACGCGCACCCGTTCCATCATCAATACAACGAACGGACTGACAAAGAGCGCAAGCACAAAGGCAGCACTTTGCGCGCGATCAAACGCATTGCGCTCGACGCGTCGCGAGTGGCGATCGATCTCACGCAACTTGCGTTGAATCGTTCGCAGCGCCATTCATGTCCTCGCTGATTTCGCGGCCCAAAACGCGCGCAACATCGAGGCAAACTCCTCGCCCTCACCGAGTGCGACGCTCGCATCGCGCGCATCGATCATGGATGGCATATCGCGGCCACGTGCGGGGCCGATATCGCCTGCACCACGCTCTTCGATCGCGCGTATCCAACGCTTTGTTTCGCGCATGGCGAGCGGACCTTTCGCAAGAAGTCGCGCGATGAGTGCGTCGACTTCCGCATCGAGCATGTCATACGCAACCGCATGGGTCGCCAAACCGCGTGCGAGCGCGGTCTGCCCATCGATGATGTCGTTCGAGAGAACGAGCGCACGCGCCACCGGTCCCATCCGCGACATGAGCGTTGGAATACTCACCGCGGGCGAGATACCGATGCGATGAACGGGGTACCCAAGTTGCGCATCGTGCGCGGCGACGACAAAGTCACAACCTGTGAGAAGCGCGCATCCACCGGCAAGTGCCGCGCCTTGCACTCGCGCGACGACGGGCGCATCGATCGCGCGCAGATGCGCGACGCATGCGGAAAGTCCGACGAGCAATTCCTCGACGCGTCGAGGTTCTTCGGAGCAACGCGCGAGATCAAATCCTGCGCAGAAATGCGCTCCTTCGCCGCGCAGAAGGACGACGTCAGACTTCCGCGCATCAACCGCGGCGCGTGCTTCGACCAAACTTTCTTCCAAGGCGTGAATCGCGTCCGCATCGAGCGCGTTTCGCGTTGCGCCACGCCGGAGCGAAATCGTCGCGACGCGACCGTCGCAGGAGAGTGCAGGGAGCGTGGAGGCGGAGTTCATGGCGGCGTCAAGAGTTGCTGCGAAGACTGGTGGCGAACCTGTGCCAAAAAGTACAAGCACCGCGCGTTTCGCCTTTGCACGACGGCAGCGTACGGGATCGCCAAACGCTGCGGCCCACGGGTGCGCTGCAAAGAGAATCCCACAGAATGCGTGAAAGAGTTGCGAACCGCTTCATGAGTCGCGCGTACGGACCGTGTCCGGTATGCGACATCGGACAGCACACATCGGACTCCACCACCAGAGGAGCCCGGCGGAATCAGGAGCCGTGCGTTGGAGGTTCGCGCGCTCGTCACCGAGTTGCATGGCTTGAGGCTTGAGGCTTGAGGCTGTATGGCTTGAGGAACGACGCGAGTTCAGCAGTGCTGAGAGCCCTCACCCGCACACCTCACAGACGACTGCTCAGGGCGCAACCGATCTTCGCCTTGGACAGGAGGACGCTCCCGCGCAACTCCCTTTCTGGGTTCTTCGCGCGCTTCCGCCGGGCTCCTTTCGGAGTTTCTCGGCCGAGAAGCCACGACATCTAGGCAGCCCGATCAACCGGCGGCGCGGAAACCGTCGGTTGATCGTTTTTGATAATTCGTGTTGTCCCGCGCGCGAGCGTTACTTCGCAGCGAAGCGCGTCCACGCAGCGCGATCGAACGTGAAGAGTTGACCCGCGCGGTGCGGTAC
>JBEIJG010000276.1:0-4732 GCA_040380385.1 Phycisphaeraceae bacterium
CCTCCTTGCGCCCGCTGACTGTGGACCTCTGACGTTGCGAAATCCCCTTGTTTCGCTGCGCAGTACGACGCCCGCTCGTCCCGTACATTGGCTACATGTCCCGCGAGGAATCCGCAACCAACGCCCCGTCATCGAACGTCCAATCGCTCTTGAAGGAAGACCGCATCTTCCCGCCGTCCGCCGCGCAGGCGGCCGCACTCGGCGGCGCGAGGTGCGGGTCGATGGACGACTATCGCGCGCGCCACGCGCGATCGATCGCCGACCCTGAGGGGTTCTGGGCCGAGATCGCGCAGAACTTCGACTGGTTTACGCCGTGGTCGAAGGTGCTCGAGTGGAACTGCCCCGATGCGCAGTGGTTCGTCGGCGCGAAGACCAACATCTGCCACAACGCACTCGACCGCCACGTGCTCGCGGGTCACGGCCACGAAGTCGGCATCATTTGGGAAGGCGAGCCGCAACTCGCGAACGGCGCGCCCGAGGTCAAGCACCTCTGCTACGGCGAACTCCTTGAAGAGGTTTGCCGCTGCGCGAACGCGCTGAAATCGCTCGGCGTGAAGAAGGGCGACGTCGTCACGCTCTACATGGGCATGGTGCCCGAACTTGCGATTGCGATGCTCGCGTGTGCCCGCATTGGTGCCGCACACAGCGTGATTTTCGGCGGTTTCCCAGCGCCATCCATCGTCGACCGCGTACTCGACGCGAAGTCGCGCGTCATCATCACCTGCGACGGTGCGTGGCGACGCGGACAAGTCGTGCCGCTGAAGAAGAACGTCGACGAAGCGATTCACTTACTCGCGGCGCAGCATCACACGGTCGAACACTGCGTCGTCTTGCATCGCACGAAAAATGCCGTCGACTGGACGGCCGGCCGCGACCACGCGTGGCACGAACTCGTCGGCGCACAAAGCGACGAATGCGAATGCGAGCCGATGGATTCGGAAGACCTCCTCTTCCTGCTCTACACCTCGGGCTCGACCGGCAAGCCGAAAGGCATCCGCCACACGATCGGCGGCTACATGGTCTACACCGCGTACACCGCGCAGCAGACGTTCAATCTGCGTGCGGGCTCGGGCCACGTCTACTGGTGCACTGCCGACATCGGCTGGGTCACCGGCCACTCGTACATCGTCTACGGCATTCTGCCGAATCGCGTGCCTACATTGATGTTCGAAGGTGCGCCGAACTGGCCCGCCGAAGACCGCTTCTGGGAGATGGTCGGGCGCCACCGCGTGACGCACTTCTACACAGCACCAACGGCGATTCGCGCGTTTATGAAGTGGGGCGACGAGCATCCAGCGAAGCACGATCTCTCGAGCCTCAAGGTCCTCGGCACCGTTGGTGAACCAATCAATCCTGAAGCGTGGATCTGGTACCACGAGAAGATTGGCCATGCGAAGTGCCCGATCGTTGACACGTTCTGGCAAACCGAGACCGGCGGCCACGTGATCACACCGCTCGCGTGCGCAACGCCGACCGTGCCCGGCTCGTGCACGCTCCCCTTCTTCGGGATCGATGCGGCGGTGGTCGACGAACACGGCAATGAACTACCTGCAAACACAGGCGGTTTGCTTGTGATTCGGAAGCCGTGGCCATCGATGCTGCGCGGGATCCACGGCGATCGCCAGCGTTTCATCGACACCTACTGGTCGCGCGTGCAGGGCATGTATCTCGCGGGCGACGGGGCGCGTCGCGACGACCGCGGCTACTTCTGGATCATGGGCCGTATCGACGACGTCATCAATGTGTCAGGCCACCGCCTCGGCACGATGGAAGTTGAAAGCGCGCTCGTATCGCATGAGGCCGTGGTCGAAGCCGCCGTCGTCGGCATGCCGCACGACATCAAAGGCACGGGCATCGCGGCGTTCGTGTCGCTTGCACCTGGCTTCACGCCAAGCGATGCGCTGAAGGGTGCCCTGCGCGAACACGTCTCGGGCGTCCTCGGGCCGATCGCGAAGCCCGACATGATTCGCTTCACGCAGGCGCTGCCGAAGACGCGCTCGGGCAAAATCATGCGCCGACTGCTGCGCGATATCGCCGCTGGTCGCGACTCGAAGCAAGACACCACGACGCTCGAAGATTTCAACGTGCTGGCCTCGTTGCGAGGAAACGACGAGTGACCGCGCGCGGGAAGAAGCCAACATCTGCCAAGAAGAAACCGACTGCGAAAGTCGCCTCACATTCGCGCGCGAGCGCCGAGCACCATCGCGTGCTCCGCAAGCAGCACGAGTCAGAGGCCGCGCAGGATTACTGTGAGGCGATTGCCGAACTCTTGGATGCAGGCATCGAAGCGCGTGTTGGTCGACTTGCCGAACGCTTCGGTTTGTCGCATGTGACGGTGAGTCGGGTCGTGCGCCGATTGACTGGCGAAGGTTTCGTCGATGCGCGGCCGCATACCCCGCTCGGGCTCACGGCCAAAGGCCGAGCACTCGCTGCCGAAGCGCGAACGAGGCACGTCATCGTTCTTGCGTTCCTACGTTCGCTCGGTGTCGATGAAGCAACAGCCCAAGCCGACGCGGAAGGCATCGAACATCACGTGTCGCCGGCGACGTTGCGCGCAATGGAACGCGCGATCGCCCGCGGAAGGTGATGTACCGCTGCGGCGGCTCGCGTATCGGAGCGGTCGCCGCTGCGGCGGCTCCCTCTGGTTGTGCCCTTCGGAGTGAATCCTCAGGGCACTGGAGCGTTGTTCGTGATTCCAGCCACAGCGAGCAAAAGCGGCGGACGCGAACCGAGGGTTCGCCCCGCCGCAAGTTAAGAGCGCTCAGAAACGCCTCACTCTACTGTTACCGACTTCGCGAGATTGCGCGGCTTATCGACGTCCTTGCCGCGCATGACGGCCGCGTGATACGCGAGCAACTGCAACGGAATGACGGTGAGCAACGGCTGGAACATCTCGATGCAGTCCGGCACATAGAAAACTTCCTGCGCGAGGCTCTTGATGTGATCATCGCCTTCGGTTGCAACCGCGATGACGTGCCCGCCGCGCGAGCGCACTTCTTCGATGTTCGAGAGCACCTTCTCGTACTGCGAGTTCCGCGTGGCAACGAAGACGACAGGCATGCCGTTGTCGATGAGCGCAATCGGTCCGTGCTTCATCTCCGCCGAAGGCATGCCTTCGGCGTGGATGTACGAGATTTCCTTGAGCTTCAGCGCACCTTCGAGCGCGACGGGGTAGTTCACGCCGCGACCGAGGAAGAGCCAGTTTTCGCGATGGATGTACTTTGCGGTTGCCGTACGAATGCGGCCCGACCACTCGAGCGCACGTTCGATCTTCGACGGGATCGCTTCGAGTTCGCGCAAGAGATTCGAAACGTACTCTTGCGAGAGATAGCGACGACGACCAATGAAGGTCGCGAGCATCGAGTTCACAAGCACTTGGCCCGTAAACGCCTTCGTACTCGCCACGCCGATTTCAGGGCCGACGCGCAGGTAGACGCCAGCGTCTGTTTCACGCGCAATCGATGAACCAACGACGTTCACAACGCCAAGCGCGAGCGCGCCACGCTGCTTCGCTTCTTGGAGTGCCGCGAGCGTGTCCGCGGTTTCACCCGACTGACTCACGGCGATGACAACCGTGCCATCCTCGACGATCGGATTGCGATAGCGGAATTCGCTCGCGAAATCATGCTCGGCATGCACCTTCGCGAGGTCTTCGAAGAGGTACTTCCCGATCATGCATGCGTGAAGCGCAGTGCCTTGACCGACGAAAACCACGCGCTTCGCATTCGCTAGCGCACGTGCATGTTGTCCAACACCGCCGAGGCGGATCTCGCCCTTCGCGACATCGACACGACCTTGGAGTGACATGCGCAGCGCTTGCGGCTGCTCAAAGATCTCCTTGAGCATGAAGTGTTCGTAGTGGCCGAGTTCGATCTGCTCAAGATCAAACTCAAGCTCGCGAATCTCCGCGGTGATTTCGATGTTGTCGACCGTGGTCGTGCGGAAACCCTCGCGGGTAATGCGCGCGACGGAGTAATCGTTCAGCGCAATCGCTTGCGTTGTGTGCGACACGATGGCGCTCGCATCCGATGCAACGACGTACTCGCCGTTTCCGACGCCAACCATCAGTGGCGAACCCTTGCGCGCAACGACGAGCACGTCAGGCTCTTTCTCGCAAACCACCGCGATGGCGTACGCGCCAGTGACCTCGCGCAGCGCAGCTTGCACGGCCTTCTCAAGATCACCTGCGTAAAGTTCGCCAATCAAGTGTGCGAGCACTTCGGTATCGGTCTCGCCGTGGAAGACGTGCCCCTTCTCGGTGAGGTACTTCTTCAGCGCCGCGTAGTTCTCGATGATGCCGTTGTGGATGATCGCGATGCCGTGACCAAGCTGTTCGTCGTCGCGGTGTGGGTGTGCGTTCTTCTCCGTCACACCGCCGTGCGTCGCCCAACGGGTGTGCGCGATGCCAATCGTTCCTTGGAACCCGCCACGGTCATGGATGAGCTTCTCGACGTTCGCGACGCGACCGACCGAGCGCGCAATCTTGAGGCCACCATTCATGACGGCGACACCCGCAGAGTCGTACCCGCGATACTCAAGGCGCTTCAAGCCTTCGAGAAGAATGTCTGCTGCTTGGCGACGGCCGATGTAGGCAACGATTCCGCACATATGTTCGAGTTCCGTTCAGGTTCAGGGGACACCGCTCCACGCCTGTAGGCGAGAGAGCGCGCGGAGATATCGGCTGAACGAGGGCAGACCTCTTGCGAACGTCCTGACGAAACTCCAACCAATC
>JBEIJG010000277.1:0-4708 GCA_040380385.1 Phycisphaeraceae bacterium
CTGCACGGAGCGAACCGTCTCGCGTCGAACTCGCTCCTCGAAGGTCTTGTCTTTGGTCGACGTGCGGGCGTTGCTGCAGCGACCACCGAAGCGCCGCCGCGCGCGAACCTCCGTGTGGTGAGCGACATTCGCCCAAGCGACAAGGGTGAACTCGATCTCATCGATGTGCGCTCAAGCTTGCGAAGCGCGATGTGGCGCAACGTCGGCATCGTGCGCAGCGGGAACCGACTCGCCGACGCGCTCGACATGATCGACTTCTGGTGTCGTTACTCGCTCGACAAGATTTTCGACGACCCCGACGGATGGGAGATCCAAAACATGCTGTCGTGCGCAGCGATCGTGACATCTGCTGCGCGCGCGCGTGAAGAGTCGCGCGGGACGCACACACGCAGCGATTTCCCAGGGCTTGATCCTGCCGGTGCAGTGCGTCGTTTCTATCGAATCGGCGCGGAAGCACCTGAAATCCGCTGTGTTTCGACGGTATCGACCCCCGTGAATCAGGGACCCGTGAATCAGGGAGTTTGAGCGAGACACATGACGTTGCCCGCAGCGCATCTTCGAACGTTCGCGGTACGCGCTGCTGTGGTGTTCGGTGCGTGCACGGCGTTTGCCGCGCTGACCGCGTGTGGTCCGCGCATCGAGTATCGCGCACGACCTGGCTTCGCCACCTCCGCAGAACTCCCCGATGAAGTCGTTCTCGATGATGGAACGATCATTCGCTACTTGCCCGTGAACGAGTTTCTCGCGATGAAGCGCGCACGCGAGCGTGGCGAGGTGTGGGAGCCTGGTGACGGCGGGGCAGGAGGACGTGCGAATGCGAGCGCCGAGGATTCGGCCGATGGCGAGGCCGCCCGGCCTTCGTTTCTTCCGTGGGAGGAAGACGCCGAAGGTCGCGTGCGCATGCAAGCGAAATTGCCTGAACAAGTCGTCGCGAATGCGATGCGCGCGTTTCGCGAGGAACGCTACGGTGAATTGTGGGAACAGATGGTCTCGCGTTCGGTGCGCGAGCGCGCGACGCGCGAAGCGGAAAACGACGCTGATGCTGCACGGGCGCAGTTTGCCGAGTGGTGTGGCCGCGGTCGCGAGGATGTGATGAAACTCCTCAACCGAATGAGTTTCGGTTTCTCGACCAATGCCGTCATCATGCGGAAGTCTGGCCCGGCGCTGATGCAACTCGAACTGACACCGCAAATCGCTGGCGACTTCCGCTACCGCATCGTTGAGATTGCGTACGAAGAAACTCCCGCGGGGCAACGCGTGACGCTCGCGGGTATTCGCTGAGCGCGTCCACCGCGAGCGAGCAAGACCGGACAAAAGAAACACCGCCGTCCGATGTGGACGGCGGTGTGAGTGGACACATTGCGATGCGTGGTCTTTAGCCCTGTGCGCCCGCGAGTGGCGTGGGTGTCGGCTCTTTCGGAGCGTTCCCGCCGTCGTCGCCGCCGCCACCTTCACCGGCGCGCACTGCCTTGAAGGTCAAGTGATCTTGGCCTTCGACGCGGGTCACGCGGATCTCGTCGCCAGCCTTGAACTCGCCCATGAGGAGGTTCTCCGCCAGCGGATCTTCGATGTACTGACCGAGCGCGCGGCGCAGCGGACGCGCACCGAAGTCGGGGTTGTAGCCCTTATCGATGAGGAAGTCCTTGGCAGCTCCGTCGAGCTCCATCTTCATGCCCTTCTCACCGAGGCGCTTGCGCACCTTGGAGAGTTCGTACTCGATGATGGTGACGAGGTCTTCCTTCACGAGCGGACGGAACACAACGACTTCGTCGAGACGGTTGATGAATTCTGGGCGGAAGAACTTCTCGATTTCGCCCATGAGCGCCTTGCGCATCTTTTCATAGTCGATGACTTCTGTGCGCTTCCCGAAGCCGAAGCTCGCGCCGCCCTTGATGACGTCGGCACCGAGGTTCGAGGTCATGATCAGGATCACGTTCTTGAAGTCGACGTGACGGCCGAAGCTATCGGTGAGTCGACCTTCTTCCATGATCTGGAGGAGCATGTTGAAGACGTCGGGGTGTGCCTTCTCGACTTCGTCGAGGAGGACAACCGCGTACGGACGACGACGGATGCGCTCGGTGAGCTGACCGCCCTCTTCGTAGCCGACGTATCCCGGAGGCGCGCCAACGAGACGCGACACGTTGTGCTTCTCCATGTACTCCGACATGTCGAGGTAGAGGAGCGCGTCTGGGTCGCCGAACATGAACTCCGCGAGCGCCTTCGCGAGGAGCGTCTTACCAACGCCGGACGGGCCGACGAAGATGAAGCAGCCCATCGGACGCTTTGGATCCTTGAGGCCCGAGCGCGCCTTGCGAATGGCGCGCGAGACAGCCTTGACCGCGTCGTCTTGGCTGACGACGGTCTTGTGCAGTTCGCCTTCGAGGGCAAGCAAACGCTCGCTCTCGGCCTTCTCGAGACGGGTGAGCGGAACGCCCGTCATCTTCGAGACGACTTCCGCGATGATCTCTTCGTCGACGGTGCCGACGGTTTCGTTCATGCGCTCCTTCCACTCGCCCTGCAACTTCTCGCGCTCGCGACGGTGCTTGTCCATCTGATCGCGGATTTGTGCAGCGCGCTCGTAGTCAGCGTTCTTGACCGCTTCGTCCTTCTCGATCGCGAGACGCTCGATCTTCTCTTCGATTTCCGCGAGATTCGGCGGCTTCGCCATCGAGCGGAGACGGAGTCGTGCGCCGGCTTCGTCGATCACGTCGATCGACTTGTCGGGCTGCACACGGCCGGGGATATAGCGGCCAGAGAACTCGACGGCAGCGCGGAGCGCAGCGTCGGTGATCTTGATGCGGTGGTGCGCTTCGTACTTCGGGCGGATGCCCTTCAAGATTTCGAAGGTCTGTTCCGCGTTCGGCGGCTCGACCGTGATCGACTGGAAGCGTCGCTCGAGCGCCGCGTCCTTCTCGATGTACTTACGGTACTCGTCGAAGGTCGTCGCGCCGATGCACTGGATCTCGCCACGGGCGAGCGCGGGCTTGAGCACGTTCGACGCATCGATCGCGCCTTCCGCGCCACCCGCGCCAACGAGCGTGTGCAACTCGTCGATGAAGAGAATGATGTTCTTCGCGCGGCGGACTTCGTTCATGACCGCCTTGATGCGCTCTTCGAATTGGCCGCGATATTTGGTGCCAGCAACCATTGCCGCGAGGTCGAGGACGACGAGGCGCTTGTCGAACAGGATGTCGGGGACTTCCTGATTGATGATGCGCTGCGCCAGGCCTTCGACGATCGCCGTCTTGCCGACGCCCGCTTCGCCGAGGAGCACAGGGTTGTTCTTCGTGCGGCGGCAGAGGATCTGGACGACGCGCTCGATTTCATTCATGCGGCCGATGACTGGATCGAGCTCGCCGCTTTTCGCGAGTTCGGTGAGGTCGCGGCCGAAGCTGTCGAGAGCAGGGGTCTTGCTCTTGGCAGTACCGCGACGCGTGCCCGACTCAGGTCCACCGGAGGCTGGACCGCCCATCGATGGTGGTTCCTGTGGTTCCGACTGCGGTGGAGCTTCTTCGCTCTCGGCGCCAGCGCCGAGGAGATTGAGCACTTCCTCGCGGACTTCCTCAAGCTTGAGGCCGAGGTTCATGAGCACCTGCGCGGCAACGCCGTCATGCTCGCGCAAGAGGCCGAGCAAAAGGTGCTCCGTGCCGACGTAATTGTGGTTGAGGTTGCGCGCCTCTTCGATCGCGTACTCGATCACTTTCTTCGCGCGCGGGGTTTGTGGCAACTTGCCCATCGTCACCATTTCTGGGCCGGTTTTGACAAGTTTCTCGACCTCGATGCGGACCTTGCGGAGATCGATGTCGAGGTTCTTCAACACATTCGCGCCGACTCCCGAGCCTTCTTTCACCAGGCCGAGCAGGATGTGCTCCGTCCCGATGTACTCGTGGTTGAGGCGCTGGGCCTCTTGGTTGGCGAGGGCCATGACCTTGCGGGCTCGATCGGTCAGTCGTTCGAACATGGGGGACTCCTTGCTTACGTACTTGCTTGCCTCCGGAAAAGCCTCCGGAGCGGCTCACCACTTCACTCCCGTCGGCCGGGAAGCCGCGTTCGGCTTCTCGGACAATCAGGCTGCCATCGTACTCATTCAACACGTACTGAAGTTCGCGGGATTGTCGCCGGGCGGGCAAGACTCGTTCCAACGCCTCGGATGCTGTCTCGAGTCCTATTTCGGCAGGTCGGCGCCCTCGAGATAGCGGAAACGGGAGGTATTCTTGCGATCCAACATGGTTTCATCGCTGACGATGCGCGTCCTTGCCGGAGTCCTGCCTGCCGTTCTGGCCATTCATACGCCAGCATGGGCGGATATCCAAAGACGCGAACTTATGACCGAGGTCCCTGTGCAACTTGAACTTGCGAGCGGCCGCACGGAGCGCTGCACGATCAAGGCATGGTCGGAGGAGGGGCTCGAGGGCTCTTCCGGCGTAGTGCGTTGGGACGATCTGCGCCCAGGCTCTGCGGTTGCGGCACTCAAAGTTTGTGTGACGAACTTGGCATCGACCGCAGGTGACAAAAAGGTTGCGACTGCGCAAGCGGCTGCCGACGCGGCGGCGATCGCGCAGTCCCTCCCAGAGGGAGAGAAGGCAGCGCGGGCGATGCTCGACTGGGCACAGCGACAAGGCGCATCCGACGAACAGTTGGCTCGTGCGAAGACCGAAAGTGAGCGATTGCGAACCGCGCGTGAAACGCGGCTGAAAAAGGCGGAGGC
>JBEIJG010000278.1:0-4672 GCA_040380385.1 Phycisphaeraceae bacterium
ACTGAGCGGGCCGCTGAAGCTTCGCTTCAGGTGCCCGCTTTCGCTCGCTGTGTCGGGAATCACGTGAAGTTTCAGCGCCCGCTTTCGCTCGCTTTGGCGGTGACGGGGTCGCATTTCAGCGCCCGCTTTCATTCGCCTCGGTGGGGATGGGCGTCCGTTTTGGTGTCGGCGGTGCCAAAACTCGCTGCCGCAACGGGGTTAGAGCACCTGAGTGGGTTCTCGGACTGCTCAAATCACCTTTTGTCTCGGTTCACGACGATTCCGCAACCGCGACGAAAGTGGTGATCGGAATTCTTATTTCCGTAGAAGATTCTGTTTGGATCGTCCGATCACGGAACTAGATTGGAAAGTCGCGCCGTCATCGGGCGCTGTGTTTTCGACACAGCGTTCGACCAAGGCGCGAAGAGTGACGAACCCGTCCGTTTCGGAGTTCGTCCGGTGAGTCCCGACGCAGCAGTGCGCTGCGTCTCAACAGTCGAGGCCCGAAGGTTCGGGCCAATTCAAGGAGCGATGCGATGAAGAATTCTTATGGAACGAGCCTGCTCGCTGCTGCCGTCCTCGCGGCCGGCTTCACGGGCGTGGCGATGGCCCAGGACGAGTGTTCCACGGCCGTGCCAGCAAACGCGGGTCCGAACGCGTTCTCGACCGCGACGTCGACGACGAGCCCGCAAGCTGTCGATGAAGCTCAATGCGCCGGCACGTACCTCAGCTGGGGTACCGCCAACAAGGACATGTGGTTCTCTTGGACCGCACCGTCGGACGGCCTCCTCAACCTCGACACCTGCTTCGCAGGTAGCTTCGACACGTCGATGGTGCTCTACACGGGTACCTGCGGCGCGCTCACCCAAGTCGCTTGCAACGGCGACGGCGCTGGTCTCTCCGGCTGCCAGGGTTTCTACTCGAACATCGCTGGCTTCAACGTGCTCAGCGGTACGACCTACTACATCCGCATCGGTGGTTACACCCCCGCAAGCGGTATCTCTGAGTCGGGCGCTGGCCAGCTGAACCTCGCGTTCCAAGCTGTTGCTGCAGGCTGCGCCGGAGCCACTGGCTCGTGCGGCGAAGTGCACGCGACCCCAGGCTGCGATGATCCAATCTGCTGCTCGTCGGTGTGCGAATTCGACGCGACCTGCTGCTCCGACACTTGGAGCGAGTTCTGCGTTCAGGCTGCTGTCGACCTCTGCGGCATCTTCGCCTACTCGTGCGTTGATGCGAACCCAGCGGTTGCCAACGACTGCGCGACGAACGCGACGGTCCTCTCGGGCGACACCTTCCGTGACATCAACATCACCGGTTGCAACACCGACGGTCCTGATCACATCGGCGACCTCTGCAACTCGGGCAACGACTTCATCTTCAACGATGTTTGGTTCCGCTTCCAGGCGGTTGCCAACGGCGCCTTCAACGTGAAGACCTGCGGCGTCAACGGTGGCCCAGTCACGACGTTCGACTCGAAGATCGCCGTCTACGACATGGGTACGAACCCAGCGACCTTTGACTACAACACCCTCAACACCGTGCTCCTTGGCTGCAACGACGACGGCGACGCGACCTGCGCTGCTCCTGGCGGCGTGTTCCCAACGGACCTCACCGTCAACGTGACCTCGGGCCGTTGGTACCTCGTCCGTGCGGGTACGTACGACAACGCGGGCACCGCTCGCGTCACCTTTGACATGCCAGAACCTTGCGCGCTCCCGACGGCAACCGTCGTCGAGGCGGAAGCTTGCGGTACGAGCGCCAACGACGGCTGCTTCGCTGGCGGCGCAGTCCAACAGCTCGGCCTCAATCAGAAGGTCAGCGGCACGTTTAACGTGGTTGATGACGGCGCAGGTGGCCTCACCCGCGACGTTGACTTCTACGAACTCACCGTCCCATCCGACAAGGAAATCTCGGTCAAGGTCTTCTCGGCAAGCTTCGTCAACGCGTTCATCATGGCTGGCGACATCGCGGCTGCTGATTGCGCGGGCATCACGATCCTCGCTGAAGGCACCGGCTCGTGCCCAAGCACGGCGTCGATCTGCCTCCAGGCTGGCGTTTACTACGTCTTCGTCGCAGCAGACTTCGACGGTGGCGCGCTCGCTTGCGGCAGCGGCGCTCTCTCGCAGTACGTTCTCCAGGTTGATGCGGTCGACGCTTCGTGCCCGATCCTCGTTGACCAGAGCTGCTCGTCGCCAGGCCCAGACACCACGACCACCTCGGTCGCTCAGAACACGACCGGCAACTTCGTCCAAGGCTGCGCAACTGGCTGCGGTAACGGCACCGGTGGTTCGGCTGACATGATGTTCGCTGCTTCGTTCTCGGGTGCGAACCTCCTCAAGGAACTCACCTGCGTGAACCTCGGCGTCGCGGCCCTCCAGTCGCTCACGCCAGCTGGCGCGACGGCTTGCGGTTACTACCAGCCAATCGCCAACATCCCAGCGAAGCTCGTGATCTACCGCGACCTCGACGGTGGCGCTCCAGTCAACCCAATCTCGACCGGCATCGCTGGTGCGGACCTCGAACTCATTGAATCGAAGGACATCCTCCTCCCAGGTGGCGTCTACATGGGCAACATCGAGTTCAACCCACCGCTCTGCCTTGAGAACGAGTCGACCGTCGTTGTCGTCCTCGAAACCTACAACCTCTTCAACGGCACCGGCATTCCAAACGGCATCCCAGCTGGCGCTGGCTACCGCTCGGGTATCGGCGTGGCTGTCCCGGCTGCAGGCCTCCCCTCGAACGTTTGGGGTCGCTACACCGTCTGCACGGGTGCTGCTCAGAACGTGTTCGCTCCGTTCGGCGCTGGCTCATACCAGTGGCCGATTCAGACGAACGGCGTTGCGGCTGGCTGCGGCACGAACTGCCCAGCTGACCTCGACGGCGACGGCTCGGTCACCGCGGCTGACCTCTCGACCCTCCTCGGTTCGTGGGGCGGTCCGGGCGGCGACATCGACGGCGACGGCACCACCACCGCGGCTGACCTCTCGGCCCTCCTCGGTGCATGGGGTCTCTGCCAGTAAGTCGCTGAACGATCGAGAAAAGGCTTCGGCCTGATCTCGATGTCCGATCAGTACATCACACACCCCCAGCTTCGGCTGGGGGTGTGTCTTTTTTGCCCTCCATCGTGACGTTCACGCGTTCCGTTGTGTTTTTGTGCGAGTTGGCAACCGTGTGAGCAGCATTCGGAATACGCTCGCCCCTCGCGGCACTCGCCGCCAGAAAACGGAGCGGCGACCTCGTGCGGACTTTTTTGATTGTGATGGCTGTTTTCCTCGGAGTCGCCGTTGTTGGGCTCGTTGTGGCGGGCCCGTCGGCACTTGAAATGATGCCGTCGTTTGGTGCCGGCGATGACGCACTCGAGGTGCGGGTCGCGAAGGTTGAGCGGCGCGAGTTGCTCGAGACCGTTTCTGCGCCCGGTGAGCTCGACCCAGAGGTGAAGGTCGACGTCTCCGCAGAAGTCAGCGCGCGCATTCTTGAGCTGCCATTCCGTGAAGGCGCAACGGTTCGCAAGGGCGAACTCGTCGTGAAACTCGATGACCGCGACTTGCAGGCTTCGTTGCAAGCACAGATGGCGCGCCGCGATGGCGAACGCTTTCGCCTGCGCAGCGAACAAGAACGGCTCGCCGGTCCAAACTCACAACTCGCAAACGCGCGCGCGACTCTGGAACGCCAGCAAACGCTCTTCAAAACGGGCGACGTCAGCCGCGCAACGCTTGATGACGCGATCGCGCGTGTGCGTGATCTCGAAGCGCAAATCGCATCAGCGCGCGAAGGACTTTCGGTCATCGAGGCGTCGCTCGTCGCGGCAGAAGCCGACATCGAGCGCGCGCGCGAACTCCTCAAGAAGACGACGATTTTCGCGCCGATCGATGGGCAAATCACCGAGTTGAATGCCGAAGCGGGCGAACTCGTCGTCGTCGGCACCATGAACAACGCCGGTACGAAGATCCTCACCGTCGCCGACCTCGGTTCGGTGCGACTAAAAGCGAAAGTCGCCGAGAGTGATGTGGCGCGCGTGTCAGCAGGTCAAGACGCAACGGTGCGAGTGAACGCTTATCGCAATCGTGATTTCAAGGGTTCAGTCGATCGCGTCGCACTCGCGCGCGGAACCGAGCAATCGTTTGGTTCGAGTGCAGGTGGCGCGGGAAGTGGCACCGGTGGTTGGTTCAAGTGCGAGGTCAAACTCGATCTCGCGGAGGGTGAAACGCTCTTGTCGGGGCTCGCTGCGAACGTTGATATCGTCGTCGCGCGCACCGAAGGCTTGTTGATCCCGAGCCAAGCGTTGATGGAGAAGAAACTCGACGATCTTCCGCCTGAGTTCGCCTCGAGTCCGCTCGTTGATTCCGTCCGCAAGAAGGCGACCTTCGTCTTCACCATGAAGGACGGCAAGGCCACCATGGTCATCGTGCGCACGGGTGCTTCCAATCTCTCGGACACCATGATTCTTGAGGGACTTACTGACGGCGACATGGTCATCACTGGGCCGTATCGCGTACTTGAGCGCTTGAAGGACGGCGACAAGGTGCGCGAGGAAGTCGCGAAGGACGCCTCGAAAGCAGATGGCGCAAGCGAGTCTCGCGCAGCGGGGAAGTCGGATGCCTGATCCAGGCACGACAGCCATCATCGAAGTGCGCGCGCTCACGAAGATCTATCACGTTGGCGTCGAGACGATTCACGCGCTGCGCGGGCTTGA
>JBEIJG010000279.1:0-4663 GCA_040380385.1 Phycisphaeraceae bacterium
CAGAGCGAGCAAGTTGTGAAGCAGGTTGCGAGCGCTCAAACACGAGCGCTCAAGAACGACTCATCTCGGCCCCCTCGGATTCACTCCGAGGGGAGCCGACCAGAGCGAGCGAGAGCGGGCACCTGAAGCGAAGCTTCAGCAGCCCGCCAGTCGCGAGCGCTCAAAAACAGACCGCGCGCATCGTCGGAGTAGATGCGCGCAGTCGAGGAGGGAGGTCTGTTGGAGGGAGGACTGTTGAAGGTCGACGGAGCGGGGTGATCGTCAGCTCAAGGCGCGCGTACTCGCGCGCGAACGCCCGTCACGCGCCTTCGCCATCTCCCGCGTGCCCGTCGTCTGAAGAACCGCCGCCGTCCGCTTCCGTCTGCACACGCGGCTCGCCGAAAATCGCGCTGCCAACGCGCACGAGATTCGCGCCGCATTCAATCGCGACTTCGTAGTCGCCGCTCATGCCCATCGAAAGAATGTCGAATCGCTCGCCGCCCGATCCAATCGCGCGGATTTCGTCGAAGATTTCCTTACATCGCGTAAACACGCGTCGCGCATCGTCGATGCTGCCCGTATTCGGCGCCATGCACATCAAACCGCGCGGACGCAACGCAACCATCGTGTCGATCATGTCGACGAGGTGACGCGCTGCCGCCGGCGCAACGCCGTGCTTCGAGCGCTCACCCGCGACATTGACTTCCACGAGACAATCAACGGGCGGCATGTGCTCGCCACCAGGGCCACGCGACTTCTCTTCCGCGTACTCCTGCAATTCTTCCGCGAGTCGCAGCGAATCCACCGAATGCACCAACTTCGCGACATCGATCGCGGCGCGCACTTTGTTCCGCTGCAGTGAGCCGATCATGTGCCAACGCACGGGCTTCACATCGTCGGCTGTTGATGCGCGTTCGCGGCGTCGCGCATTGAATTCATCGATCATCGCTGCGCGCTGCACCATTTGCTGCACGCGATTCTCACCAAGATCAATCTGCCCGTAGGAAACGAGTTCGCGGATCTCTTCGATCGACGCGTACTTCGTCACCGCCACCAGCATGATGTCGCTCGGCCGTCGTCCGCTGCGTTCTGCCGCAGCTGCGACGCGCGCGCGCACGTCGTCGTAGCGCTCACGCAAAGTTCGGGTGTCTTTCATCGGGGCAACCGCAGTGGATGACGCATCTGACGAAGCGTCTTTCGCTTTCGTTGCACCCTTCGTCGTCGTTGCTCGTGAGGTCCCGGCCATGCGCGATGGGAGCGTAGCCAACATACGCGTGGCGCACAAGCGGAAGTTCGCTAGGCTTTCATCTATGACAGGCACGCATGGCACGACTGGATTGTCCACTTCGACGTCGTCGATCACGCACACTGCGCGACTCGCAAACACACCGTGCGTGCTGATCGTGCGCGATGGTTGGGGTCAGTCGCCGCATCGTGAGCGCGATGCGACCAACGCTGTGCTCATCGCGAAGACGCCCGTCGATGCGATGCTCGCGCGCGACTACCCGCGCACGCTCATCGCGACGTCGGGTGAAGATGTCGGCCTTCCGATCGGCCCCGAGGGCCCCGTGATGGGGAACTCCGAGGTCGGACACCAGAACATTGGCGCCGGCCGCATCGTCGACCAAGAGTTGATGCGGATCACGAATGCGATTCGCCGCGGCGACCTCGCGCGGAACCCAACCCTGCTCGCGATGGTGGCGCATGTGAAGCGCACGGGCGGGCGACTTCACTACCTCGGCCTCGTTTCGGACGGCCAAGTCCACAGCGACCTCGCGCATCTCCTCGCACTCGTCGATTTCGCGCACGCAGCAGGTGTTTCGCGCGATGCGCTCATGATTCACGCCATCACCGACGGCCGCGATACCTCGCCGGCGTCGGCGGTTGGCTACCTCCGCTCGCTCGAATCGCACCTCAAAACCGCCAAAATCGGCCGCGTCGCGACTGTCATGGGTCGCTTCTACGCGATGGACCGCGACCACCGCTGGGAGCGCGTCCAAGCCGCGTATCGCGCGCTGACTGAGCCCGTGGAACGCCGTGCGACCTCCGCAATCGAGGCGGTCGAGGCCTATCACGCGGTCCCGAGCGATCCGTCACGGAAGAGCGACGAATTCGTCCTTCCGACTCAAATCGGCGACGCGGCCGCGATCGCGTCGTCGCGCATCGCCCCTGGCGACGCGGTGCTCTTCTTCAATTTCCGCGGCGACCGACCGCGCGAACTCACGAAGGCGTTCGTCCTCGACGACGCGGCGTGGCGGAAGGTCGAGCAGGCGGGCGAGAAGGGCGGCTTCGACCGCGGTGCGCAACTCAGCGACCTCTTCTTCGCCACGCTCGCCGAATTCGAGAAGGGGCTCCCGGTCAAACTCGTCTTCCGCCGCCCCGAGAAGATGGCAAACATCCTCGGCGCGTGGCTTGCCGCGCACGGCGTGCGGCAATTTCGCTGCGCCGAAACCGAGAAGTTCCCGCACGTTACGTTCTTCTTCAACGACTATCGCGAGGAGCCGTTTGAGGGCGAGTCGCGCGTGATCGTGCCGAGCCCGAAGGACGTCGCAACCTACGACCTGAAGCCCGAGATGAGTGCGGCGGGCGTACGCGATGCGGTGCTCGCGCGTCTTGCGGCGCCTGATTGCGAGCCAGTCATCATCGTGAATTTCGCGAATGGCGACATGGTTGGTCACACGGGAAGTCTCGCCGCAACCGTGCACGCAATCGAAACCGTCGACGCGTGCGTTGGCGCCATTCTTGACGCGACCCTCGCGCGCGGTGGCAGCGCGATCGTCACCGCCGACCACGGCAACGCCGAAGAAATGTGGGACCCGCGCGCGAACTGCCCACACACCGCGCACACGAATTACCCAGTGCCGTGCTCGATCGTTGGTGAGCGCGTGAAGGGCCGAAAACTGCGCGAAGATGGGCGACTTGGCGACCTCGCGCCCACGCTTCTCGACATGATTGGCCTCGAAAAGCCCGCGGAAATGACGGGAAAGTCGCTTCTCGCGTAGACTGCGCCTCTTATGGCCTTACCGGAGATCGCGATCGTGGGACGCCCCAATGTGGGCAAGTCGAGCCTTTTCAATCGGCTCGTCGGACGTCGCGTGTCGATCGTCGATCCGACGCCCGGCACCACACGCGACCGCGTCACTCAACTCATCGAACTCCTTCCGCCGACGGATCTTCCGTACGACCGCGCGCGCGATGGCACGCCGAAACTCGCAGAACTCGTCGATACCGGCGGCTACGGCGTCTACACCGCGGAAGGTGGGCGATTCGACGATGCGGGCGAAGACTTGCAGCGTCTGACGCCCGAAATCGAGCGGCAAATCAAGGCGGGCGTCGAGCGTGCGACGCTTATTCTCTTCGTCGTCGACGCGCAAACGGGCGTCACCGGACTTGATGAACGCATCGCGCGACTCATTCGCGAGGCGGGCCGTGCGGATCGCGTGCTGCTTGTTGCGAACAAAGTGGACGACGACAGTTGGATCGGCGCCGCGCATGACGCGTGCCGACTCGGCTTCGGCGAGCCCACGATGACAAGCGCGTCGAGTGCGTACGGAAAGCGCGCGTTTCTCGAGAAAATCTGGGAGCGCGTGCCGGAGTGGACAGAGCCCGTCGCCAAGCCCGAGATGAAGATCGCGATCGTCGGTCGCCGCAATGCGGGGAAATCAACGCTTGTGAATGCACTCGCGGGTGAACCGCGCGTGATCGCGAGCGAAATCGCGGGCACGACGCGTGACTCGATTGACGTGCGTTTTGACATCGACGGCCACACGTTTGTCGCGATCGACACGGCGGGTGTTCGCAAGCGCAAGAGTTGGTCGGATGACATCGAGTACTACTCACACCAACGCGCAAAAGAGTCGATTTCCCGCGCAGATGTCGCGGTTTTGCTGCTCGACGCGCGCGAGCCAGTCTCGCAAGTTGAGAAGCGTCTCGTGCTTGAGTTGATGGAGCAACATAAGCCCACAGTCATCGCGATCAACAAGTGGGATCTCGTCGAATCGAAGCTGAAGACGAGCGATTACATCGACTACATCACGCAAGAACTCTTCTCGCTCGACTTTGCGCCGATGATCTTCTTGTCGGCGGAGAAAGGCGAAGGCGTTGCGTCGCTCATCAAGGTGTGTCGCAACTTGTTCGAACAAGCGAATCACCGCGAGACAACGGGGCGCATCAACGCCGCGATGCAGTCGATTCTCAACGAGCGCGGCCCGAGTTCAAAACTCGGCACAAAGGCGAAGATTTTCTACGTCAGTCAGATCGCGACAGCTCCGCCGACGATCGCCGCAGTTGTGAACAAGCCGGAACTCTTCGAGGGCGCGTACGAGCGTTACCTCTTGAATCAGTTGCGCGAACAATTGCCCTATTCCGAAGTGCCGATCAAGCTTGTCTTCAGCGCGCGCAAGCGCCTGACGCCTGCGGAACTCGCGGCGCGTTCGAAGGGCGCGCGCGCAGCCCGCGAGAGCGGCGACGGGGATTGAGCGCTCGCGACGTGTTTGAGCGCTCGCAACCTGCTTCGCAACTTGCTCGCTCTGGCCAGCGCCCCTCGGAGTGCATCCTCGGGGGCCGAGATGGGTGTTGAATCGCTCGCAACGTGTTTGAGCGCTCGCAACCTGCTTCGCAACTTGCTCGCTCTGGCCAGCGCCCCTCGGAGTGCATCCTCGGGGGCCGAGATGGGTGTTGAATC